>DASWYM010000288.1:0-26064 GCA_036404975.1 Chitinophagaceae bacterium | reverse complement strand
AATTCATCGGCAGCGTTCTGGTTCACATCAATACCTACCCGGGTCACGGCCTTCAGGCCGGGCCTCATAGTCCATTCCAGGTAGAAGTTGTTCACCACGTTGAAATACGAAGCGGTATTCTTGGTATTGATAGTGGAATTATACAACGGGTTGACATACCGGGCGCCGTTAGGACCCAGCTCCGCGTAATAAGGGATCGTTCCGTCTTCGTTCTCGGCTCTCCAATAAGGGTTCATCCGTACATACTCGCTGAAAAGCCCGTAGGGCGATTCGGAGCTTTTGTTGCTGTTCACGGAAGTGATGTTGCGGAACAGGAAATTTTTTAAGCGGTACGACGTACTCATGTCGCCCCCGATATTCTGGCGCGAGGAGCCTTTCATCACTCCGGCCACGTTCCTATAGGTCAGGTTGCCGGCAATGCGCAGGTTGTCGCCACCGAGTTCCACCATCAGGGAATGCTTATGACCAATGCCGTCGCGCAGCGGCTTGGCCAGCCAGTAGGTGTTCAACCCTTCCTGCACCAGCTTCTTCCGGTAGTTATAGAGCTGCTGCAATTCTGCGTGTTGCGCAGGAGCATCATAGCCCGAAGGATTTGCGGTGTACATGCCATCGATACGCTCTGCCTCCAGCTTTTCAGCGGAATTGGTCAGGTTGTAGCTGCGCAGGTCCGGCAGGTCCACATCCACACTGCTGTTGTAGCTGACCAGCGGTTTGGCCGATGTCAGTTTCACGGTTTCAATGACGATAACGCCATTGGCCGCTTTCGAACCATACAACGCCTTCGACGAAGCGTCTTTGAGAATGGTGATGCTTTCAATACGGTTCATGTCCAGGTCAAACACCCGCTCGGCCGTGGTCTCAAAACCGTCCAGGATAAACAGCGGCTCGTTGGGGTTCTTCAGGTAATTGCCTTTCAGGCTGCCGGCAATACTGGTCTGTTCCACCGGGAGCGAAGAAGTTCCCCGGATACGGATGTCCGGCAGGGCATTGGGATTTGATCCCAGCTCGAAATTGTCCAGTACCAGCGAAGGCGAAATATTCTTCAGGGCCTGGAAAACATTGGCATTGCCCACTTTCTTCAATTCTTCCTTCTTGATATTTAGCGTGGCCCCGGTAAAGCTGCTGGCCTTGCGGTTGTACACACCGGTCACCACCACGTCATCCATTTTCTTGATGTCCTCCACCAGCACTACGGTCAGGAACTGACCCTCCGGCGCTTCAACCTCCCTGGACTTGTAGCCCACCATAGAAAAGATAAGTGTGGGACGGGGCGCCGTGGCCTGCAAGGTGAATTCACCATTGTCGCTGGTCGACGTAGCGCGGTCCTCGCCTTTGACCTGCACGGTTACACCGGAAAGAGGGGTGCCGACGGAAGTGGTCACCCTTCCCCTGATCGTCTGGAAAAGCGGTGCATTCACCACCGGCTCCTCTTTAGGGGCCTTCGCGTCCAAAGGCTTTACCACAATGGTCTGGTCAATGATGGTGTAGGTAAAAGGCTGGTCCTTCATGCACTTTTTCATGACCTCCTCCACACTCTCCGCAACCGCTTCAATATCTACCCTCTTCGACTTTTTCAAAAGGCTGCTGTTGTACACAAAGCTGTACCCCGCCTGCTTTTTGATTTCCTCGAAAACCCTTTCCAGCGTCGCCTTCTTTAGCGAAATGCTGATGATCTGGTCTTTGCCATTGGCATAGGCCTGCATGCAGGACAGTAGCAGGACGAGAACAGTGAGCATCACGGTTCTCCTGAGCCCTGGCGAAATAAAGCCCGGAAGACCGTCAGGCGAACCCAGGATCTTCGTCCTGGCAGCATAAAATTTCCCCATAACTTGTTTTGGTTTTATTTATTGAATCAGATTTACGGGTTAACAGGAATGCAATAAGCATCCCGGTGAACCGTCTTGCAACGTTTCACCTTCCATCTTAGCAGCAACCTTTATTCGTGATATACGGGCACCTGCCCGTCTTACAGCTCTTATTTCCTGACAATAACCTTTTTCCCTTCCAGGGTAAAGTCAACACCGCCACTCATTTCTATAAACCGGAACAGTTGCGACAACGGCACGGTCCGCGAGACGCTGACCGTATAGCGGTCATCGATCCGGTCTTCGTAGACCACCTCCAGGTTGTACCAGCGGGCCACCTGGAGCATGATGCTTTCCAGGTCTGCGTCCTGGAAGGAGAACCGGCCATTCTTCCAGGCCATCACTTCTTCCAGGTCCGGGTTATTCACCTTTATAATCTTTCCGTTGGCGTTGATTTCTTTTCCAGGGGTAACCTGGGCCTGCTGGCCAGGCTGCAACAGTACACTCTGTCCTTCATTATGAACCTTTACGCTACCTTCCAGCAGGGTGGTCCGTATGGCCCCCTCGTCCGGATAACTGTTTATATTAAAGTGGGTTCCCAGCACCTCAATGGCCACCTCGTTGGTGCGCACCTGGAACGGTACGGCATCCTTCCGCCCACCGGCAGCCGGCAAATGCATGCGCGCCACCTCGAAATAAGCCTCTCCCGTGATCTCCACCTGGCGGCGGGTTCCTGTAAAGGCCGCAGGATAACGCAAGGAGCTCCCGGCATTGAGCCATACCCTGGTACCATCCGCCAGCGTGATGTTGACCACTTTGCTGCCGACAGGATTGGTCAGGGTGTTGTATCCAATTTCATCCCCGGTCCCGTTCTGCCCCCCCGGGCGGTAGGCGATCTGCCCATCGGCCAGCTTGACGATGGTCACTGTACCCTGCCGGGCCAGGGCACCCTGGCCGGCATCATCCAGCGAAACGACATTCCCATCCGACAGCGTAAGGATCGCCTGCGTCGAGGCGGGCGCCGCTACATCCGGTTCTACAACAGGCCGGCTGACCACTCCGGGTTGACCGGCATCCGGGCGGCCGGCATAATAAACGATGCCTGCCCCCACCACCACCAGCAGGGATGCGGCCACAGCTAACTGCTTCCAGCGGCCCATTCTTTTTTTCACCCTGAGTGGCAGAACCGTCCCCTGGCCGTGCTCTTCGGTAAGTCCTTTTTTTAGAATCTTTTTAAACAAGGGCTCCAATTGGTCCTTATCTCCTTTAGTGGGCACTTCTTCCTGCATCATGCTGACCATGATGCTTTTAAGCAGATCTTCCTGGCTGCCCTCGCCTATGAGCCCGAATAATTCTTCCTCTTCCGCCGGAGAAGCCGCCCCGGTAGCATACTGGTTTAACAAATACCTGATCCTGCTTTGCAGTGCATTCATAAAAGTCTATTTTCTTCGGACGAAAGACAACCTTGTGATAGATTAGACAACCGTGGGCAACGATAGGACTATGCCGGCGCCAACTATTTTTTTCCGCTATTGCTAAACGTGCCGCAAAGCATCCTTCCATCGGCAGGTATTTCAGAAGCAGGGGAAGTAAAGCGGTTTAGAGTTTTGTTTTAATAATAAGCACGATCAGCAGGAAAGTAACCTCCTGCGAGCTTTCGAGGTGGGTCCGCAGAAACCGGAGCGTTTCTACCAGGTGGTTTTTTACGGTATTCTTTGAAATATCCAGGTGCCGGGCAATTTCCTCGTGACTTAACCCCTCATCACGGGTAAGCTGGAAGATCAACTTTTTTTGAGGGCTCAATTGGCTTACCAGATCATTGATCCGTTCCCGGCTTTCATTAAAATCAATGGTTTCCTTGGTATTATTGGTAAACCCCTCGCAGGACGCCAGCAATTCCTGCCGCACCCTCGATTCCCTGGCTTTCTGCCTTAAATGGTTAAAGGTCCTATTGGTGGCTATGGTAAAAATATAGCTGGTATAATTATCAATGCCCGCCAGGTTCTGACGGTTCCGCCACAGGCTTACAAACACATCCTGAATGATTTCTTCAGCCACTTCTACGGAGCGCACCATCTTTTTGACAAAGGGCAAAATGCGCGGGCCATAGTGATAGAATATTTCTCCAAAGGCTATCTCATCACCATCAGCCATCCTGAGGAAACACTCTCTTTCATGCATCAAGATAGTTGAAGAGGCGGACATAAGATAAGAACGAAAGCTTTAAATGGATTTTACAATATAGTTCAACGGTTTGAAAGATATAGAATTAGCAACGGAATCCGCCAACTGACGACATATAAATATTTTTACACTATTTCAACAGCGGTCCGCCCGCAAGCCGTTGCAGGCAAAGGCTCCTGCTCTATTTCTACTTTTCTTCCTATCAAAGAAGTATACCCAGAAGCAGGCTTTCAAAGGGACAGATGCAAGGGATTTTTTGTGAGAAATCATTCCATCTTCTATCAGGGAACATTCGAGTGACCGGGATGGCAGGCAGCTGATTTTCTTCGATGAGGCGTACCATATTCAGAAAAAAACTTTGCTGACGCCATTCCGGTCGGAGGTGCGCCAAATCTCCAGGTTCAGGAATAGAATGGATACAAAAGACCCCGCCGCAACCGGCAGGGTCTTCTTCAAAAACACGTCGCCTGGGTGAAATCGATGACAGCCCGTGGAAACGGCAGACGGTGGCAGTTAGTGTGGGTAACGACCGGGCGCACAGGCCGGCCCGTACGGCGATTTGCTCCAGCCTCCAGGGAAAGCCTTTCGACCGGGAAAGAAATGCGCAGGAAAAGGGTATGGGGTGTTAGCCGGGCTGGCCTTCAGCCCGGAAGGCTTCGATGCTGTTACCCAGGCATTCCACCAGCCCAGGGAAGTCCACATTGCTGATCCAGCGATCGCCGGCCTTGACCATCAGAATCAAAGAAGGCGGTGCCAGGGCGGCAGGGCCGTCATAGCCCAGCAGGCGCCCTTCGAACACAGGGTAACCTTCATTTTGGAGGTGGTAATAGGCTTTGGAATTCTTCCAGGATAGGACTGCGGATAAAGTCATGGTTTTGAATGCTCGGCCACTAAGTTACACCCTGACTTCTCCTTCTCACCTTAAAGGGTATGTGAGTTTTATGGGAGTTTGCCCCCCCGCCAGTGTGGGCCAAAGGGCCTACTTAATAAAATATATTTTTTAGCCTTTGGAAGTTTCTAATATTTTTAATTAACTTGAGCGCATCAATTTATTCATTCACCAATCTAACGTTGCGTGCTACACGATCAATCCCCTAAGAAAAGACATCCCATTTCCTGGATACCCACCACCTGGTTTGCCATGGGCCTGCCTTTTGTGGCGCTGGCGGCCGCCTCCTCCATCATGTACAAGAACATGGGCATTTCCGACTCGCAGATTGCTTTCTGGACCTCGCTGATCATGTTGCCCTGGACCCTGAAGCCCCTGTGGGGCCCCTTCCTGGAAATGTATAAGACCAAGAAATTTTTTGTGTACACTACGCAGATCTTTACGGGTGTGCTGTTTGGGCTGGTAGGCCTCAGTCTGCAACTGGAATCCTTTTTCAGCATATCCATTGCCCTTTTGGCCATCGTCGCCTTTAGCGGGGCTACCCACGACATAGCGGCCGATGGGGTTTACCTCAACGAGCTCTCCACCAAACAACAGGCCCAGTATGTGGGATGGCAGGGCGCCTTCTACAATGTAGCCAAAGTGCTGTCGGGCGGGGTCTTGGTGTACCTGGCGGGAGAGCTGGAAAAGGCGGTGGGCATTTCCACTGCCTGGATGGCGGTAATGGGGCTCTACGGCGCCATCATGATCGTATTGGGGCTCTACAACCGGTGGGTGCTCCCCACGGGCGGTGAAACACGCGCGGTGCACTCGGTCAGAGAAAGCATGGATACCCTTAAAGACGTGATTATTACTTTTTTCCAGAAAAAGTATATCTGGGCGGGGCTGCTGTTTATTGTCTTTTACCGTTTTGCCGAAGGCCAGGCCATCAAGATCACGCCCCTGTTTTTCAAAGCCCCGCGTACCGAGGGAGGGCTGGGTCTCTCCACTTCGCAGATCGGCGTTCTGTATGGGGTGGCCGGCGCCCTGGCGTTTGTGCTGGGCTCCATCGCTGCCGGCTACTTTGTGTCGAACAAGGGGCTTACGCGCCGCACGCTGCTTATCCTGTGCTGCTTTTTCAACATCCCTTTTGCGGCTTATGCCTTCCTGGCCATCACCCTGCCCACGAACATCTATGTCATCGGCTCGGCCGTGGCACTCGAGTATTTCGGTTATGGCTTCGGGTTTGTAGGCCTTATCCTCTTTATCATGCAAAACATTGCCCCCGGCAAGTACAAGATGGCGCACTACGCCTTCGCCAGCGGCCTGATGAACCTCGGCTTTATGCTGCCCTCCATGGTCAGCGGCTTTGTAAGTGACTTTTTAGGCTACCGCGAATTCTTTATCTGGGTGCTGATCGCCACCATCCCCGCTTTTGTAGTGAGCTGGCTGGTGCCGCTGAAAAAAGCGGAAGAAGAGCCGGTAGCAGAGGAAGTGGTGGCCGAAGCAGTGGAAGCATAGGGACAAGGAACAAGGGACAAGGAACAAGGAATTGGGGATTAGGAGAGAAAGGAATTGGCAGTCCACCCGGGGTCTCCCGAAGCGGTACGCGAAGGGGACCCCGGGGGTACCGTAAAGCCCGGGGTCCCGCCGATGAATCACCGGAAGAGGAGACCCCGGGGGTACCGTATTAGGTTCCGATAGCTATCGGAATAGGGATTAGGGGAGGGAAGACAACAGGTTTCACGAAGACACATGCCTGTCGTATGGATAGGCACCTGGAAGGTAGGCACGACAGGCTTTTTCCAGGGACAACAACCAGTATATACCGTATGATCACTTTTTTGCTTTCGGTGGCCGCCCTGGTGGCCGGCTATTTCATTTATTCCAAAGTAGTGGAAAAGGTCTTTGGTGCCGATGCCTCCCGCCCCACCCCTGCCCATACCCTGGCTGACGGGGTCGACTTCGTGGTGCTGCCGGGCTGGAAGATGTTCCTCATCCAGTTCCTCAATATTGCAGGGCTGGGCCCCATCTTTGGCGCCGTGGCCGGTGCCCTGTGGGGACCGGTGGCTTTTGTGTGGATTGTATTAGGTTCCATTTTTGCCGGGGGAGTGCACGACTACTTCTCGGGCATGCTGTCGGTACGTCACGGCGGGGAGAGCATCACCGAGATCACGGGCCGCTACCTGGGACGCGGAGCCAAACAGTTTATGCGCCTGTTTTCGGTGGTTCTGCTCCTGTTGGTTGGTGCCGTATTCATCATCGGGCCGGCAAAGATCCTCCACAACATGACCAGCAGCTGGATGACAGAGGCTTGGTGGGTGGCCCTCATCTTTGTTTATTATTTCCTGTCCACCGTGCTGCCCATCGACCAGCTGATCGGGCGCATCTACCCGCTGTTCGGCTCTGCCCTCCTGTTTATGGCCGTGGGCATCGGGGGGATGATGTTTGCCCGCGAACTGCCCATTCCCGAGCTGACCCTGCACTCCTTTACCAACCAGCACAACGGCGGGGCGGCTTTCCCGGTGTTCCCGATGCTCTTCCTCACCATTGCCTGTGGCGCCATTTCGGGTTTTCATGCCACCCAGTCGCCGATGATGGCGCGCTGTATGAGCAATGAAAAACAGGGCCGCCGCGTGTTTTACGGCGCCATGATCACCGAAGGCGTGGTGGCCCTTATCTGGGCGGCCATCAGCATGAGCTTCTTTGGAGGAGTTAAAGAGCTCAACGGGGTAATGAGCAGCAACGGCGGCAATGCAGCGCTGGTGGTGAACGAGATCGCCAATAGCCTGCTGGGCCGCGTGGGCGCCGTGCTGGCCCTGCTGGGGGTGGTGGCCGCTCCCATCACTTCGGGCGACACCGCCTTCCGCAGCGCGCGCCTGATTATCGCCGACCTGCTGAAGTACGAACAACGCCCCCTGCTCAATCGCCTGTGGATCAGCGTGCCGCTGTTTGTAGCCGGCTTCGGGCTCACCCTGGTCGACTTTGCCGTGGTGTGGCGCTACTTTGCTTTTTCCAACCAGGCACTGGCCACCGTGGTGCTGTGGGTGGTCACCGCCTACCTGGTGCGCGAGCGCAAGCCCTATATCATCGCCCTCGTGCCGGCGCTGTTCATGACAGTGGTTGTCGTGTCGTATATCCTCATTGCGCCCGAGGGCCTGCGCCTGCCGCTGCCTGTGGGCTACACGGCCGGGTTCCTAATGGCGGCCGTCGGATTGACGTGGACCGTGATCACGATTTACCGGGGCTCCCTGCGGCTGCAGCGGGTGCCGGTGGGCGGGGAGAAATGAGTGATGAGTGGTGAGGCAGTTTATCGAAACAATCCTTGGCAGTGTGGCGGGGGTTGGCTATATTGAAGCGGACGGGTACTCTTTCCAAACAGCAAAAACTTCCGCGTTAATTTCATAGACCATGAAGCAAGTCTTTTCTTTCCTGTTGGCCGCCGTGCTGACCCTTTCAATGAGTAGTGTTAAAGCAGGGCCTGCCCGCCCCGGTGAAGAGAAGGTGGAGGTGATATTCAGCCGCCAGATGACCTTTGCCGACCTGGTAAAGATCCAGAAGGAGCTGGCCGACAAAGGCATAGTGCTCGACTACCGAAAGCTGGAGTTTGACGGCGAAGGCAAGCTGCTGGCCATCCACTTCCTGGTGGACTGTGGCGACGGCTTTACCGGCGATGCCCAGCGGCGGCTGACCTACGATGGCCGCTTTGGCTTTTTCCGCGACTATGCCCAAAATGCGCAGACGCCTTTTGGTACCGGCAACTTCCAGCCCACCACCGTCAGCGCGGTGTCGTTCCGCAGCCTCTAGGCACAACAACGCCCTGTCTTAGCAGTAGCCGGTCTTCCGGCTATTTTTGTTGGCGCCCGGCGTAGAGATCCTCGGCCCCCTACGCTTTTTTACCGGTCTGTAAAGCCTTTCTCCCGGCACGGGTTCTATGCCCCGTAGGGGCAGTGATCTATTGCAAGCCCGGGGTCCTGCAATGGATCAGTGGCAGTGGAGACCCCGGCCGGGGAGGATCTTTGCCTTAATAGCCTACCCGCTTCCGTACGCCCACAGCCCGTCGGCGGGGACGCCTCCGAAGCCCCGTCCCTCCAGCCGGTGACAGGAAGATTTATTGAATGCTGCCCCCTTAAGGGCACAGGGCGGCGTCCGCGCCGCCTCTCCCCGGGCACCAGCCTGCTGTACCCGCGGAGCGTTCGATTAGGGAAAATGTGGGGGTGTCGTCAGCCCGTTGGCGGGGACACCTCCGTAAGCCCGGCAACCCATCGGCGGGGACGCCTCCGAAGCCCCATCCCTCCCGCATACAACAGTAAATGCTCCCCGGAACACTTCTTCCGAACAGTATGAGCGTCCCCGCCGACGGGTACACGAATATACCCGGGGTCCTCCGTTCATCGCCGGGAGCGCGGTACTGGGATAAGGCAAAAAAATTCCCGGCGGGGAGGGCCGGGAATTCGTTAAGAAAAAAGAGCTATCACCCCTATAGATCCACGGGAATAAACACCAGGGGCGTGGGCAGGCAGGAGGCGCCGGGGGGCGAATAGGTGAGCCTGATCGTCTGCTCTTCCCCGTTCTTTGCCGGCGGAAACACCTGCACCAGCACGGCCTCGGGTGCCGACCTGGTGATCAGCTTGTTGGCGGGCAGCTGGATGATGCCCGCAGGGAACTTGCCCTGGCTGACCACCATGGTGTTGGCCATGCCGCCGCACCACTGGTTGTCGCCGGCACGCGAGTTCCAGGTGACCAGCGCCAGGCCCTTGCCGTTGGTGCTTTTCCACTTCATTTCAATGTGGTACATCACGCCGTAGTTGCCCGCCAGTCTGGCCAGTTCGCCGGTGCTGCCATCCTTACCGATCACCCAGGGATCCTTCACTCCGTCGGCCAGTATCAGCGTGGCGGGACCATTGGCGGTGCTCCATACGCTGTCGGTCTTTACCAGGTAGTTGCTCACCCCGAAGAGCCCGCGGCCGGCATTGCTGTGACGCGAGTTCTCGATCCGGTGGATACGCCCCAGGGCCTTGGGACCGGGGGTCTTCGGATCAGTCTGCAGGACACTGATCTCTCCGGGCTGATCGATCACAAACTCGTAAAAGCCATGCACCAGCTCATCATACTTAACAATGTGCTGCTCCAGCTTTTCATCGATGGCAATGGCTTCACCCGGCTTTACGGTGCGCCCCTTAGCCTGCGGTTTCGAGGCAAAGAAATCGGCCAGCCCCTGCTTGCCACAGAGGTAATAGTTGGTGGAGGGCTTTTGCGACGAGTACTTCAGCATGCGGATGGTCATGGGCGCAGAGCCGGTATTTTTGATCACCGCCGTGATCTTGCGGTCGATCTTCGCCGGTTCTTTCACGCCGTTGACGTTGTAGACATACAGGCGCACCGTGCCGGGCTGCACGGCTTCCCGGAGCGCAATCGATTCCGGCACGCGGATATATTCGGGGTCATCGGAAATGATGTATTGCGGGCCGGGCAGCACGATCTTCTGGTAGCCGATGGGTGCCATCTTCTCGGTAAGAAAGCCGGGGAGCTCCACGGTATGTCCCTGGGCAGTGGCTACTACAGCCTTATTAAGTGCGGGGGTGAAGGACTGTGCCTGCGAGGTGGCGTCCCCTGCAAAAAGGGCACCTGCGAGCAGGAGGGGTGATGCAAATCGTAAAGTCTTCATGGTAATATTTTTCTGGTTTGAACAAGGTTTACTAAACAGGTTTTGCCAACGATCAGTAGTGCCAACGCACAAAGGCTTCCATGGCCGCATAGTGGGTCAGGCCCAACTGGGCATACAGGTTGGCGGTATGGGTGTTGCGCTCCTCGGCACGCTGCCAGAACTCGCGCGAATCGCTGCCCTGGAAAGGCACCATGTCTTTCTGGCTCTGGTGAATAAAGATGCCATGGCGCTTTTTGAGCAGTTGCCCGGGACTCAGGGGCACCGCCATCTGGATCTCCTCGATGTTCCACTCCTGCCAGGCACCTTTGTACAGCCACAACCAACAGTCGCCGATCCACTCATCGCCCTCGGCTTTAATGCGCCGCAGGGCTTCAAACACCACATCCAAACATACTTTGTGGGTGCCGTGCGGGTCGGCGAGGTCGCCGGCGGCAAACACCTGGTGGGGTTTGACCTCCCGCAATAAGGCCATGGTCAATTGTACATCTTCTTCACCCATAGGCTTTTTTTCGATGGTGCCGGTTTCATAGAAAGGCAGGTTCTGGAAGTGGATGTTTTCTTCGGCTATACCCACATACCGGCAGGTGGCACGGGCCTCCCCGCGGCGGATCAGTCCCTTGATAGCGCGGATCTGCGGGGTATCTACCTGGTTGGATTTCTTCCGGGCCAGGTATTGCTTTACTTCCTGCAGGATGGATTTGGAGCGCTCATTCTCGGTGCCGGCAATGGCTTCAAAGCCCACGGCAAAGTCGAGAAAGCGTGTCACGAATTCATCCGTGACAGCGATATTGCCCGAAGTCTGGTAGGCCACGTGCACATCGTGTCCCTGGTCGTGGAGGCGCTGGAAGGTGCCGCCCATGGAAATGATGTCATCGTCGGGGTGGGGCGAGAAGATCAGCACCTTTTTTGGGTAGGGGTCCGGGCGCTCCGGGTGTCCGGGGATCACTACATTGGGCTTACCACCGGGCCAGCCGGTAATCGAATCCCGCAACAGGTAGTACACCTGCAGGTTGATCTCGTAGGCATCGCCCTGCTCCACCAGCAGTTCGCCCAGGCCAGCCTCATTATAGTCGTTATTGGTGAGCGACAGTACCGGCTTACCCAGTTTCAGGGCCATGTTCACCACGGCCCTTTTAACCACCGTGGGTGTCCATTCGGCATCCCCTGTCAGCCAGGGACTCTTGTAGCGCGTGAGCTCGGAGGCCGCTGCCTCGTCGAGCACAAACTCCACGTCGGGGTGGTGCTGCAGCAGCGAGGCCGGCACACTTTCGGTCATCTGGTCCTCCACGGCCTTTTTCACTACCGGTGCTTTGCCCGCACCCCAGGCCATCAGCAGGATGCGCCTCGCCCTCAGGATGGTGCTGATGCCCATCGTAATGGCCAGGCGGGGCACCTGCGCGATGGAGGTAAACTCGTAGGCATTGGCCAGGCGGGTCGAGTTCTCCAGGTTGATCAGGCGCGTGCGCGAGTGGAGGGAAGAGCCTGGCTCGTTGAATCCAATGTGGCCGTTGTTCCCAATGCCCAGGATCTGCAGGTCGATGCCGCCGAGGGCTTCTATCTGCCGCTCGTAGTGTTCACAGTGGGCCTTGATGGCGTCCTTGGGCTGCGTGCCGTCGGGAATATGAATGTTCGAAGGATCGATATCCACCTGGTCGAAAAGGTGGCGGTGCATAAAGCTATAATAGCTTTGCAGCGCTTCGCGGTCTATAGGGTAGTATTCATCCAGGTTGAAGGTGATCACGTTTTTAAAACTCAGCCCCTCTTCGCGGTGGAGGCGCACCAGTTCGCCGTACATCGTCCTGGGCGTGGAGCCGGTAGCCAGTCCCAGCACACAGGGCCGCCCCTCCCCCTGGCAGGTACGGATGGTCTCTGCCACCACAGCGGCGGCGTAGCGCGAACCCTCCTGCAGGCTGGGGTAAATGGAACAGGCGATCTTCTCAAAGGCATCGATCAGGTTGATGCCCGGTCTTTCCAGTAAAGTATCATTCATATCGTTTATCTAACAGTTATTATTTACAGGTGATCAGGGCGGGCGCCGGAGGCTTTTGAGCCACCACCGCCTGCATAAAGTTGTCCATTTCGTGGAAGCGGCGAAACATGTAGTTGCTCACTTCGTGGCCGCCGCCTTCATAGGCATACAGTACGGCGGGCCATCCTTTTCGCCGCGCTTCCAGGAGGATAGTGTGCGAGCCAAACATCATCAGCCAACCGGCATCGCCTGCGCGGCAAAAGCGGTGGGCGGCCGTACCGTAAGGCACCAGCTGATCGCGCGTGCCGTGCATCAGCAGCAGGGGCACCCAGGCCTCTTTCGTCAGCGCATTGATGTCGAGCACGGCACCGGCAAAGGCCAGCACGCCGCGGTAGCGCCGCTGGGGGGCAGCGCCTTTAGGCCGGTAGGAATTGAACACGGCATTCAACACGGCTTCGGCGCCGGCCGAGCTGCCTGCCAGGAACATACGCGAAGTGTCCACCCCCAATGTCCGGGCGTGCTGCACCAGGTAGGCACCCGCATCGTCCACATCTTCGATCGCGGTTTTGATGGCGGTGAGCTTTTCGGGGGTGGCCGTTTCGCAGCCAAAGCTTTTGCCCTTCAGGTACAGTCGGTATTTCAATACAAACACACGGTAGCCACGCTGCGTCATTCCCTCGGCAAAAGGTTTCTGGTTCACCGGGTCGCCGCCGGTAAAGGCACCGCCGTGCACAAAAACTACCGTCATGCCATTGGCCGCCCCCTGCGGTGCGTAATGGTGCATCCACAGGGTGTCGGCCCCCTTGACGGCATAAGTGAGGGTGGCCGGCTGTGCCTGTGACCATCCGGGCAGGCCGGCTCCGCCCAGCAGGGCCCACAGCAGGAAAGAAAGGATACGTGCTCTTTTCATCAGTGTACGGCAATTGGTTCAGCAACAGGAACGGCTACAGGCTTTTCGAGGGTTTTCCACAACTGGTACAGCCCGCGCGGGATATGGAAGCAGCCCTTCCACTTGCCGCCTTTCAGCGACAGCAACACTTCGCCGCGGCGGTTGAGGTAGCCAAACCATTCGGGGTAGGCCGCATCGCGAAAGTGGGTCCAGGTGTAATCGTGCAGCTGCTCCAACCAGGCCTTGCATTGTTCGTTGCCGGTGAGCTGGTAGCCCTTGGCCATACACACGAGGGCTTCCACGTGCACCCACCACAGCTTCTGGTCCCACTCGAGTTGTTGCGGCGGAGCGCCCTTGAGGTCCATGAAGTAGTAAATGCCGCCAAACTTCTTGTCCCAGCCGTACTCCAGCGTGTGCAGGGCGATGTCGATGGCCTTTTGGATGAGGGCGGGATTGTTCAGCCGTACGCCGAGGTCCATCACGAACCACATGGCTTCAATGGCGTGTCCCGGGTTGAGCAGGCGGCCCTCAAAGCAGTCCACAAACGAGCCGTCGGGGGCCACGTTCTCCAGGATCAGCCCGCTGTCGCGGTGGTAGAACACGTCGAGTACTTCGTGGAGCACTTCGGGAATAAAGCGGTCCACCATTTCACTGCCGAGGATCGACTCCATCTCGAGCGAGAGGTTGCACAGGATCATGGGCAGCGAGAAGTTCTTCAGCGGGCGGGTGCCGGGATAGCCCTTGCTGTAAACACCCTTGGGATGGTCGCGGCGCGCCAGGATGTTCATAAACGTGTCGCGGGCCATGTCGCGGTATTGGTCTTCCCCGCTGGCCCCTGCCAGGGCTCCAAAGCCCATGGCGGCAAAGCAGTCGGAGAAAATGTTGTAGGGCTGCACCAGCGGCGCCCCTTCAGCGGTGAGCGAAAAGTACCAGGCACCCGCCGCATCGCGGCCGTGCTGCTGCATAAAGCGCGCGCCATGAAGAGCCATATCCAGCCATTCGGGGCGCTGTTCCACGTGATTATAAAGCATGGAGAAAAGCCACACCTGGCGGCCCTGCAGCCACATGAACTTGTCGGTATCGTACACGGCTCCATATTGGTCGAGGCAGGTAAAAAACCCGCCGTTGCTATCATCTTTAGAGTGCTTCATCCAAAAGGGTACGATCTGCTCCAGCAACTCTTCTTTGTACAACTCTGCGTAGTGTTTCATGTTCAGTGATTGTTTGTTTTTAGGGTTCCGGCCTACGGCAGTTGCTGCAGGTATTCCCGGTAACGGTTGTATAAATGACCTGCCTGCGCGTAGGCCGACTGGGGACTCATAAAATGGGAGAATTCAAACGTGATGGCCTTGTCGTAGCCCGCCTGGCGGGCAGCTTCCAGCTTCAGCCGCAGCTTCTCGAACTTGATGGGCAGGAACTTGATCGGCATGTCGCGGTCGAAGCTCTCGGCATTGGTCCAGCATTGCAGGCCATACTGGTCGGCCAGGGCTTTGTTAACCGCAAAGAAGTCGGGCAGCTCGTGGTAATCGATATGTCCATCCTGGAAGGCAACGGCATCCACCGCGCCCCTGATGCCGTCGAAGATCTCGCTCCACTCGCGCTGGTGCTCTCCCAGCGATACCGACTGTTCCTTCGTAAGCGCCGAAGAGGCAGCCATAACGGCTTTTTTGCCATCAATCCATGGCGAGATAAGGGTAGGCAACCCTCCGCTCACCTCCTTACACTGCAGGCCGAGGGTGCGGAAGGCGTCCGCCGCGCCCCTGGTCTTGCGGCTGATCTCCATGCTCAGGTACCAGCCTTTAAAACTTTTGTGGTGACCGTATTGCTGCCACACTTCGTCGATCACGTAGCGGTTGGCGTCGATCTCCGGCTGCATGTTGCCCGTGTCCCAGTAGTGGCCGCTGTCGTAAAGACCGAAATAGAACTGCATGCCGTGCTTATCGGCCAGCTCGAGGAAAAGCTTTACCAGGTCCACCGGCGGTGCGTAGCAGCCATGCCCACGCTGCAGGTAGGTCGACGGGTAGGTGATAAAGCGCCGGTAGCCGCTGCGGATAAGGATGACCGTGTCGATACCCACCGCCTTCATATGCCCGAAGTCGCGGTCCCACTCTTGAGCACCCCAGTTCTGGTGCGGGATGTCGTGGCTGATCTCGTCGATAAAAGTTCCCGTTATTCTCATAAATAGTTTTTCTTTTTCAGGTACTCCACCCACACCAGGTAGGCATCCGTCTTCAGGTGAATGCCGTCCATCGTGAATTCTTTATTCAGCTCGCCGTCTGCGCCGGCCATTACCTCGTGGAGGTTCACAAACGTGTGGCCGTATTCGGCGGCCAGTTTTACCAGTTCCCCGTTCAGCTGTTTTACCCGTTGGTTCTTACCCTTGAGGTAATCGTATTTCAGTAGCGACTCGTTCAGCGGCAACACACTTTGCAGGTAGACCTTTGCGCCGGGCAGCCCTGTCCCCAGGCGGTGGAGGATACGGCGGTAATTATTCACGATCACCTCCACGGGCAATCCGCGACCGAGGTCATTGATCCCGATCATCAGGAACACCCGCGAGGGCTGCTGGGCGATGAGTCCATCAAGGCGGGCCAGTACGCCAAAGGAATTGTCACCCCCTATGCCCCGGTTGGCCACTCTCTTACCCGGGAGGAGTTCAAGCCAGTCGCCCCTTTCGGTGATGCTGTTGCCCAGGAACACTATATCCACTTTCTTACCCGTTAGTTGCTGAAACAGGTCGTAGCGTGCCTGGTAATACCAGTTGGCGTACGAGCTGTCGATTTTTGCCGCCGTCTGCGCATGGCCCATCAGGGTGGCGGCGCTGAAGGCCAGCAGGAAGAGTCCTTTAAAGCTTATTCGTTTGTTCATGATCTATAAATATTTTTTGCGCTGCAGGTAAGCCACCCACGACGTGTAGGAGGGTATCTTCAGGTGCAGCCCGTCGGGGGTTTCGTCTTTTTTCAGCTGGCCCCGCTCGTCGGCAAACACTTCGTGCAGGTTGACGTAGCACACCCGCTTGCCGCGGGCCAGTTCCTGCAGGGCGGCGTTGAGTTTTGCGACATCAGCATTGGTCACTTTGCGGAATGGCTCGATGAGCATGGAGTCGTTCACGGGCAACACGCTTTGCAGGTAGATGCGCGTGCGGGGAGAGCCCTGGCGGATGATGTCGACCATGCGGCGGTAATTGCCGATGATGGTCGCCACCGGCACTTCCCGCTTGAGGTCGTTGACCCCGATCATCAGGAAGATCTTCGCCGGCTTGCCGGCCACGATGAGGGGCAGGCGCGCCAGCACGCCGAAGCTGTTGTCGCCGCTGATGCCCCGGTTTTGCACCGGCACCCCCGGCAGGATCTCGGCCCACTTGCCCGCCTCGGTGATGCTGTTGCCCAGGAACACCACAGCCTTCCTGAGGGGAGGCATCTTACTAAAGACTTCGTTGCGCGCGACGTAATGCCCATTGGCATACGCCGTATCCAGCGGGCGGGCCGTTGTCTGTGCGGCAGCAGGACCCATCAGCCCCGCAATTATCCCCATCACGAAACCGGCTTGTTTCCATTGATACATTGCAGCTTGTTTTTTTATCATTTTGGTTCCACTCTTTAGGTTTTCCAGTACCATTTTTTCTTTACAAAAAGAATTGTTACCAACGAGACGATACCCGTAAAGAGCAGTCCCCGCAACACACCCAGCCACACGTCCGCTTCCATGGCTTTAAAGACCGCCAGGGCCCCGGTAAGATGGAGCAGGGGCAGGAGCAAGAGGTTACCTATCACATAGGCCACCATCGGGTTGCGCCCGTTAAGGGCCAGATAGTGGGTCAGCGGCCGCAGGGGGCGAAGGCTTTCACCAATATCAAAAGCGATGAGGGCGAAGAACGCCAGCCCGCTGGTAATAAAATAATAGCTGTAGGTAGAGGGATCCTTCTTCACGCCTCCTTCCCAGGCATCGAAGAGGAGGCCCAGCAGCAGCAGGTAGGCGCCGGCAGTTATCATCTGGCGGCGGCAGGTGTACACTTCGTTCCTTGCGCTACGGTGCAGCAAATAACCGATAAAGGCCAGCAGCACTACGGAGGTCACGAGGTTCAGCAGGAGGGCCCGTGAAAAGAGGAAGGCTGTATTGAGCACCACCAGGGCCACCGAGGCCGCGGCAATACCCTTCCAGCTTCCGTCCTCTGCCCGGGCACTGGTGGTCTGTTGCATACGCGTCAACAGCCATTCGCCGGCAAAGGTGCCCGGTATGATGATAAAGAGGTACTTGAGGTAGTAGAACTGGTACATCCACGAGAAGGGCGTCCAGCTATAAACCACGTCATTGATGGATCCCCCGGTCTTGCTGCCCAGGAAAACTGCCATTACGAACGGAAGCAGCCCCATGCGCCACAGAGGTTGGTGGCGCGTGGCCAGCCAGATCACTGATCCAAAGAGCGCCATGTTGGCCAGCACGATGATAATGATGTCGCTGCGGTGCAGCTGCACTTCTTTGGCAAAAGCAATAAACACGAGGAAGGCTGCAGCCCCGGCGAAGGCCAGCACACGCACAACCCCGAGCACTTTTTTATGCCGCTCGCCCTTCCACTGTACGTACATAAAGAACAGCAGGACAAAGCAGGCAATAGACAACAAATACTCGGGAACGCCCGGTGTCTGACTCATCACCCATGCACGGGCGTGGAACGTAAAGAGGGCAAAGAACACCAACAGGAGGTAGCGCTGCACGATTTGCCCCCCCAGCTTCCATACCGGCTCTCCCTCCTTCAGCCGCTTGTAAAAGGCCAGGGGAAACGCGGCACCCATAGAGAACAGGAAGAAGGGGAACACCAGGTCCACCCACGTGATGCCCGGAAGCTCCGGGTGGTACACGTGGGCCGGCGGAGGCACCTGGGCATGGTACATCCACGCCGGCAGGATACCGAAGGCAATGCTGCTCGACAGCACCATGGCCAGGATCGCAAATCCCCTTAATACATCCAGACTGGCGTTACGCTGCATACGCTATCATGGTTTTTAGTTCCTTTATTTCTTTTTCACCAGCACGACGCTCATCACCGCCCGCTCGCCCCCACTGTCGGAAGGCTTTACGGTTTGCTGTCCGTTCACCACCATAGCGGTAGAGCCGCCTCCATCCAGGTTCAGGGCCTGCACGCACCCCATGCTTTTCAGCAGGGTCGCCAGCTCCTCCAGGTTCAGACCGGCACCCCCCGCAGGGTTGTTGCCCTCCACCGCCAGCAGGATCACCTTGCCCCCGGCCGTGGCACCAATAGCCGAGCGGGCCCGCGCCGTAGTGTTGTTGATGTCGATAAGTTCTTCGGTATCGGTAATGGTGATGCTGTTATTCCGGATCAGCACCGGCGAGCCGCCAATAGCACTCTTCATCGTCCAGGGAGCGCCCCCCGCCGGGAAAGAGGCAGTAGGCGGTGGCTGCGGGGCGCTGTTCAGGGCATTGGGGCTGGGTGCAGGATAGCTGTACACCGTCCCGCTGCCCGTGCCGGTATGATAGATCCAGGCGACGTCAGGCTTTCCGCCGCCGTCGATACCAAAAGCCCCGCGCGTGGGATAATAAGTTGTCGCCGTACCGTTATACGTACGACTTAAGGATCGTATGTTGACGGAGCTGATGGCTCCGTCGTACTGCACGAGGCTGTAGGAAGCATTGGTGCCAAAAAAGCCGCCGTTGATACAGGCGTAGGTCGTGCCGCTTTCCTCGTTAAAAAACACTGACGGTCTTTTATTGGCCGTGGCCAGCACGGGTTTAAACTCCAGGGCTGTATTCCCCGGGTCGAACACCACGCAAAACGCATTCATAGGCTTGCCGTTGAACAGCGAGCTGTTGCGGTATACTTCGATACCTGTGGGAAAGCCGGTCATATAGGAGGTGGCTTTCTGCCACCCGGAAGGCAGGTCGATCAACGAAGGACGTGTCGTCACCGTATCTGCCGGCGGCGGCGGTGCCGGGGCAGGAGGAGTGCTCTTTTTGGAACAACTCCCGCCGGCCTGCAACAGAACGGAACAGGCCAGGATCCAAAGATATGAAGGCATGGTTTTCATTTCAATAACGGGCAGGTGTAGGATTTGCGGTTAAGGATAGCTCTTCGCGGTACCGGCGGCCAAAGCGGTCGGTCACCACCACCTCCACTACCCGGGCTGCCGGCGATGGGGTGGCAAAGAACATATGGGCAGTAAGGCCTGGCTCAATCCAGTTGTACTTTCCCGGCTTATCCGCCCCACTCATCAGGCGCACGGCCTCGGCATCATAGGCCACTTCCTGGCGCATAGCGCCTTTGGCCACGCCGTCTTCGTACCACTCCACCTTCCAGTCACTGTCCCAGTTCCACACATTCACCGCCACATCCGCAGGCTTTTCCGGGTAAGCGCCCCTGCTGTACACCCGCAGCTGGTGATCCCTGTCCTTGCCGATAGACTTGTAGAACCATTTCACCTCCGTGCCGTCGATCTCGTAAACACCGTAGCCGGCAGGCGTACCGTCATCGCAGATAGGGGTGGTCCACCAGGCGCCGCAGACAGCCCCGTGGATATGCTCGTAGGCACCGCCCTCGGTGCGATTCTCGTTGTAGTGGGTGTGACCGGTGAGCAGGTGGGCCTTGTAGGGCTTGAGCAGGTCCAACAAAAAGCGGCGGTTAGAGGTGATGTTTCCGGGAGGGTCCCTGTCGAGGCCGTAGCGCTTTTTTTCATCGGTGTACGCCGGGATGTGCATCGAGACAAAGACGGGCGCCCCCCGCTTTACGGTGGCCAGGTCCTGCTCCAGCCATTTGAGCTGGCGTTCGGTGAGGTAGCCAATGTAATTATAGCCGTCGGCATAGTAAAACACGTTGTCGAGCACCACGTAGTGAGCCTCCCCGCGGTTGAACGAATACCAGGCAGGGCCGAAGTGCTCGCGGAAGGTGCTATCGGTGCGCTCATCGCTGCGCACGTGGATGTCCATGTCGTGGTTGCCCAGCACGGTGAAGAAGGGCACGCCCATCGTTTTGACGGCTTTTTTGAACTCGGGAATGATGGGCGGCGCATCCCAGGAGATGTCGCCGGCAGCAATGCCGTGCACCGGCCCGCTTTTCTGCAACTCGTCCACCAGCGCCCGCGTGTCGGGTACAGCCGTGGCATGCATAAGGGCTGCCTGTTCGGCATTGTTGACCTGCGGGTCGGCCCACAGGATGGTATAATGCTTTTTGTCGGAGCGTGTCATCCGGCGCAACGCGAAGTCGGCACGGAACAAGCCCCGGTGCGGCTGGATTTTTTTATAAAATTGGGGCAGGCTTTCTTCGGTGGGCACTTCAAAACCTGCCGGCAGCGAGAGGTAGACAAAGGACGCTTCCGTAGTGCTGGGCAAGGTGTACCGGCCGCGGCCATCGGTGCGCACCACGTTGGCGCCGTCGGTGACGGCCACACCGGGGATGCCCCTGCCCTGCTCATCCTTCACGGCCCCTTTCAGCAGAACGTGTACCGCCGGCCCCTGCGCCGAGGCCACATTTACGACCAGCAGGAGGAACGATAAAAAAACGGTTGCCTTTTGTATCATATTCAGTCGGTTGGGGACCAATTTCAAGGTCCTTTAAAACAAGTTTACTTCAGTCCCTGCTCCAGGGCCTCCCACCACCCTTTGTCGATAAGGTGCACGATATCGAAGATCATCACCCCATCGGATCGCTCCAGGCACATACGCACCGCTTTGATAAACTGTTCGGGATTCTTTTCATACTGCTCCACGTAAAGCCCCGCGTACACCGGCACCACCCCCCGCGTCAGGCCTGTGCTCAGGTCGGCCGAACCTTCTACGGAATAGGCCGTATCGCGGCGGCTCTCCATACCGGCTTCGTTGCGGGCAGCCTTTATCGCATTGGACTGCTTTACTTCTTCCTTGGTCACTTCATAGAAATAACAACCCGTGGTAAAAAGGTCCAGCATTTCAGCATAGCCAAAGTTCTTGTATTGGGGCGTGGCCCAGGCATAATCCTGCGCAGGATCATATTGCTTGCTCGCCCAGTTCACCCCCACTTCGTAATAGGTCGAATACCAGGCGCCGGTATAGTCACCAAAGATCAACCGCGGGTTGACGGCCTTCAGCTCTTTGCGCGCGCGGGCAAAGAAGTCGTGAATCACCTTGGCCCGCCACTCCAGCCAGGACTTGTACAGGGGGCCTTCTACCCTCTGGGCTTTAGCCCCGGCCGTATACGAGAAGATATCAGCAGGGAAAGCCTCTACTTTACGCCCTATATAGCTTTCGAACTGCCGGCGGGAAGCTTCTGAGAAATCGGACTCAATACCGTCGTAGCGCACCCGGTCGAGGATGATGCCATCGAGGCCGGGATAAAGCCCCACCAGTTCTTTGAGTACCGCCAGCTGGTAGTCCTGCACCTCGGGAAGGGCAGGATTGAGCATGGCAGAATATTTTTTCTTTTGTTCGGTGATGGGCGTCATTCCTCCTGGCAGGTAGCTGACCGTCTGCCAGTGCTTTTTGGAAGGATCGGCGTACACCAGCCCGCGGTCAAAATAGTTATGTCCCGCCACAAACACGTTGGTCGACGCATGTACGGCAAGTCCCAGGCGGTGCCCCTCTTCAATGAACCAGGAAAGCATATCCCAGGAAGTGTCCTTGCGCACACCCTGCCACCCGGTCATCACCGGGGCTATGCGGCTGGGGTAGAGCACTTCACCGGTAATGGGCTTTACGTCGACCACCACGTCCGTAATGCCTACTTCTTTGGAGCGCTGCAGGTAGTGGGTAATGGAATCCTTATAAGAAAAGCGTTTGAAGTTGGCGGTAGCATCAAACCACAGTATGTTGCGGCGCGGCGCTTCCTTTTTCACAGTCTTCCTGCCGGCAGCACAGCCGGTCCAGGTGCTGAGGGCCACCAGTGCGGCTCCTAATAAAACAACGGGTCTAAAGATCATGATCACGGGCTATTGAATTGAAGGGTACGGACCTCTGTGGTCTTTCATAGGTGCTAATTTTTTATACCGTTCCGCAACGCGTTCCACAGGGGCTGCTTCAGGCGGTTGTACTGCGGCGCATACACATGCACCACATCAAAAAGCATCACCCCCCCGGTAGCATGGTCACGGATATACTTTATGGTAGTGGAGATCGACTGCTGGTCGGGCCAGTCCACGTTGCCCAGGTCCATACTGCCGTACAGCGGTACTTTGCCGCGGGTAATGTACTTGCCACCTTTCAGCGAGCCTTCCACGCTCCACCAGTGGTATTTCATCCCCGCCGAGGCGGGATTGTCGTTGATCATCAGCTGGGTAAAGTAGTTGCCGGTCATCAGCAGGTCGAGCTGCTCGGTGTAGCCGGTCTTTTGGTAATCGGGATAGGCCCAGTCGAAACGGATCTCCGCATCGTTGAAGGGATCATAGTCCTGGCTGGCCCAGTTTACGCCCACCTGGTAGTAGGTGTTGTACCAGGCACCTACGTACACACCAAATTTCACGTCCGACTTCACCGACTTAACAGCCGTCCTTGCCTTTACGAAAAAGTCATGAATGACCGAGGTGCGGTAGAGGAGCCATTTGTTGTAGTACTTGCCGGTGGTGGCCGGCAGCACCTGGCCGTTGCTGGTGCGCCAGGAGGTTACGATATCTTTGGGAAACTCCAGGTATTTCGCATTGGCATCCTGGTACTTGTCTTCCAGGAACTTGATGAATTGGGCCTTGCTGAAGTCGGAGAAATCAGCATTGATGTCGGTATAGCGGGCATAGTCGAGGATCATGCCGTCGATGGGGTATTTCTGCACGATCTCCCTGATGATGTTCAGGGCACGGTCCTGCACCGCAGGGATGGCAGGATTGACAAAGCCGTTCTTCCCGGTTTGGGTGACAGGAACCCTGTTGCCGGCGGCATCACACACAATAGACTGGTACTGGTCGCGGAACACGGGGTCTTCAAACACATTACCGATGTTGCGCGCGCCATCACCTTCCACGAAAGTGACGATAGAGGCATAGACCTTGAACTGCCGCTTTTTCGCCTCGCCAATGATAAAGTCAACATAATCCACACCGGCCGGCAGCGACTTGCCGTCCAGGGTGGTAAGCTGTTTGGTATACGCACTCGGATACATCGTAAAGCCGGTAGAGCCTTTCACATCCACCACCAGCGAATTCACGCCTACCTCTTTGAGGGTGTCCAGCGTGCGGCGGATGAGTGCCGTGTCGCTGAAGCGGCCATAGGTGCCGAACACGTTGGAGCGGGCATCCACCCACGCGATCACTTCGCGCTGGCGCACCGTGTCGGTGTTGGTGCCGCCCCCGGGCGTGGGGGGCGCCACGGGATCGTCACCCGATGGCTTTTTACACGAGGAAAGCCCCAGGGCGCCTGCGCTGGCAGCAAGAAAGAGGAAGAATACTATTTTTTTCATCCGGAGGATTTTAATCAGGGTGAAGAACCTGCCCACTTCTTAACGAAGATGGGCAGGCTGATAAGAAACAACACTTGCTTTAACACACACAAGAGAACGTTTAGGGAGCATACTTGGTAAACTCGTGGGCCATGATACCGCCATTGGTCAGCAGCATATAGACCTGCATGCGTTCCTTGTCGGGCGAGAAACCAATGCAGATATCTGCGGTCCCGTTGGCATTGACTGCCCCGGTGAGCAGGTCGGAGTTGAACACATTCAACGAGGAGAACCGTGGATCGGTGGCAGGGATGCTCAGGTTGGATGGATTGGTCACATCCAGCAGCGACATGCGCACTTTATTCAAATCATAGGTATCGAAGTATTTCACAATGGCCAGGTAGGTAGCATTATTGAACTTCGCATAATCGGTAGGCATATGGAAGATACCGTAAGCCGACGGCTCGTTCGACACGGCGATCGTGCGCTCGTTGGTGGCGCCGTTCACCAGGGCAACCTCGAACTGATAGTTCACAAAGTAGTTGGTGTTCTCGTCAGCAGAAACAGGCTGTGCCTCGGCATAATAACCCATAAGGGAAGCAGCCCCCCCGGCCACACTTTTGTACTCCACCACCGTGGGTGTCTGGCTTTGTACTACGCCGTTGCGCACGATCCACTTGTAGATATACTTTGACTGTCCCACGGTAGCCATGATCACCGCATCTTTATCGAGATCTCCAAAGATGTTTACGCGGCGGCCTACACCCCCGTCCAGGGAAACAGCAGCGGGATTATTGTTTGTCCAGTCCACCAGTTTTACCGGGGCCGGGTCCAACGCATTCTTCCACTTGTAGAGAAGGAGCTTGGAGTTCTTCGGCGCCCAGGAGGCTCCCAGCAGGTTGCCCACGCTGTCGTTCACCACCTGGAAGGACAGGCCGGTGAAGGGCAGGGTCATCTGGCCAACTTTCTCACCGGTGGCACGGTCGAGCACGGTATATTTCGCCGGGTTGGTACGGGTCACCATCACGAGGTGGTTGCCGCTTACCGCCAGGCCCACTTCCATGTTGGCCGCAAAGCCCAGGTCGGCAGCCGTTTTGGTCCACAGCTTGCGGTTGATGCCTACACCGTAGTCGAGACGGCGGGGTTCGCGGGCCACCAGGGTATAAGTCTTCGTGCGGCCGTCCACACCGGTAACCGTCACCGGGACAGGGTTGGTCAGGTTGATCACCTCTCCGGAGGCAATCGAGGTGCGGGAGTGACGGCTCACCTGTAGGTTCAGCGTGGCAGCCGACAGGTCGGTGCCGGGCAGTACAAAGAACACCAGGTCATCGCCATTGGCTACCGCTTCCAGCGTTTGGCCGCCAAAGGTGATCTCGGCCTTCTTCACCGACAGGTCGCCCATCTTGCGCACTACAACCACCAGTTGCCTGCTCACCCCCGTACCTGAAGTAACGGTCAGGGTAACCGGCTTCGAGAAGTCCATAGGTGTGCCCAGCGAAGGCGTGATCGTGGCATCCACGGGGATGCTGGTGCGCAGGATCAGGTTGGTCAGGTCTACTTCGTTGTCCGACTCGGCGGGGTAGAAATAAGACATGTCGATATAGGCCGTGTCCTTATCCGCACTGATGGTCCCGGTAAAGCGCTCTTTCAGGCCGGGGATCTCGGTCCAGACATTGGCCACGTCGATACCCTCGTTGCGCTCGATGACATCGGGCTTTACACAGGCGTTGAGTACCAGCAGCAGGCCACAGGCGGCTGTCAGTTTATGCAGAATACTTTTCATTGTGTGCAGTTTTACAGTTGTTTAGGTGCATAATTACCATCCCTGGATCTGCGTGATGGCGGTATTTCGTACAATTTCATCCTGCGGGATCGGCATATAGTAGAACGAGGTGGGAAAAGCCCGGTTCTGCTTGTCGGCATCCACTACCTGGTAGGTATAGCCGCTGCCTGCCGTCACCGGCTTATGGCCGTGAACTCTCCTGTTGTTCAACACGAGGTGGGCTTTGCGCCAGCGGCGCAGGTCCCAGTAGCGGTGGCCTTCGGCTGCCAGCTCCACGATCCGCTCGTGCTCGATAGCCGCCATCATCTCCTGTTGGCTGGAAGCGTTGACGCCCGGCAAGCCTGCCCGCTCGCGCACCTTGTCCAGCGATTGCTTGGCCGCCCCGATATTATTCAGTTTGGTCAGCGCCTCTGCATGGATCAGCAGCACTTCGGCATAACGCATTTCGTGCCAGGGCTGGGCACTTTTCTGTTCCAGGATCTTGGTGTTCGTGGGATCGAGCATCTTGCGCAGGTAATAACCGGTTACCGTCTTGCGCGGATCAGAATTA
>DASWYM010000287.1:0-10453 GCA_036404975.1 Chitinophagaceae bacterium | reverse complement strand
GTAGGATTGGTTTTCTTTGATGAGCGTGGAGGACCAGTCGTTACGAAAAGTAGCATCCACAAAGAAATAGCCATCCCAGTTCACTCCTACTGTTCCGTAAACCGAATTGATCTTTTGTTCATTAAAGCCTTCGTCTACCGTAGCCCTGTCCACTCCGTTATTGAGTGAAAACAGGTTTGGCACTACCAGCTGGCCTGAGCTACCGGCCAGGGAACTGAACTCTCTTGACATCAGGTTACCACCCAGGCTTGCGTTACCACCCAGTTTGCCCACAAGGTTATCCTTTTTAGCACTGATCAGGGTGCTGTAGTTGGTTTCCATGAAAGTATGCTTACCCATGCTATAGCGGCCTGTAGGCGTCAGCGGGCTGCCACCAAAAAGCTTTGACTCCATGTTCGTGGTGTAAAAATCGGCACCACCGCGGATCTCGGCATTCAACCAGGTAGTAAAATCATATTTCAGCGAACCGTTCAGGATGAAGCGGTCGCGCACGTCCTGGTTCAGGTTGTACTTGTTGCTCCAATAGGGGTTTACCTGGCTGCTGCCTCCGTACCAGATCATGTTGCCGAATTCATCGGCACCCTGGCTGAAGCCGGTAATGTCCATCGAGCGGGGCAACTGGTACATGGTGAAGAATCCGTTCTCCGGGCGGATACCACCCATCGGACGGTTCTTCGCGTTGGTGTTGCTGTACTGGATCTTCGTATCGGTAGTCCACTTTTCGCCATTACCAAACTTGGACACGGCACGGGCCATCAGGTTGGTCCGGGTCAGCTTAATGCCAGGCAACATGCTTTTATCATCCAGGTAATTAAAGGAGGTGTAAAGCGATGTGCTACGGAATTGTTCCTGGAAGGTTATTCCATGGTTCTGCACTACGCCGTTATCAAAATAATTGTCCAGGTTGTCGTAAGCTGCCATGGACACCTTTTTTCCATCCCAGTTATCAACCTGTTGACCTGCAATCTTAGGTCCCCAGCTCAGATTGGAACGGTTGTCGTACACACCGTTGGTTCCCTGTCCAAACTCGCTTTGCAGTTCCGGGCGGGTGAAGATGCTTTCGATACCTACCGAGGAGTTAACAGTGATGCCCAGACCAGCTTGCTTTCTACCGGTCTTGGTGGTGATCAGGATCACCCCGTTACCGGCACGGGAACCGTACAGGGCGGCGGCCGATGGACCTTTCAGCACCGAGATGCTTTCAATATCTTCGGAACTGATGTCGGCAAGACCATTACCCATATCGAACGAGGGGTTCCACATGTCGTTGTTGGTGGCACCGGTAAAGTTTTCCATCGGCACCCCGTCTACCACAATCAATGGCTGGTTGTTGCCGGTAAGTGAGTTGTAACCGCGCAATACGATCTTGGAAGAGCCTGCTGGTCCGTTGCTGGAGCGAACGATCTGCAAACCGGCCACCTTTCCCGTAAGGGCGTTTACCAGGTTGGATTCTTTCGTAGCCGCAAGGGTGCTACCATTCACTTGCTGCACCGCGTAGCCTAAAGACTTTTTAGCCCGCCGTACACCAAGAGCCGTCACTACAACCTCGCCAAGGCTGCCTGTGGAAGGCATTAACACTACGTTCAGCGCATTGCCCTGTCCCACCGTGATCTCGCGGGAGGTGAAGTTTACCGAACTAAATACCAGCACTGCGTTAGTGTCATCTACAGTAACGCTGAAATTTCCATTTTCATCCGTGGCACCAGCAATATTGGTTCCTTTTACCATATACGTGGCTCCCGGAACGGGGTTTCCCTTATCGTCCTTTACTGTTCCGGATATCCGTTTTTGTTGTGCCGCTGACACTAAAACGGTTAAACCGAGCAACAGGCAAAGAATGACACGCTTAGTCATTTTTTTCATTGCAGTTGATTTATTGTTTTTAATTATTGCCTATTCTATTGGGTACGATTGAATCTATCTCACCAGGTCACCACCTTCACGGATGCTTCATCGCTGTTTCCCTATATCTCCCGCCTGTGCCGCGATTTTCCTTTACTTCTACTGCCTCCAGGGTTAGGAACCCTGACTTACTGCACTTCGACATTCAACTGGTTCCTGGCTGCCGTATTCAGCTTATCGTAATGCTCCATCACCAGGGCTGCCGCACCTATTAGCTCCGACTGGTAGCCCAGCGACGAAATCACTATTTCGGTGTTTTCCGCGATCTTGGGAATGCAATGCTCGTTAATGGCCTGCTGCACCGGAGCTAGCCACAACCGGCCCGCCGCCGCTCCCCTGCCACTCAGCACCACCAGTTCGGGGTTCAGCAGGTGGATCAATATAGCTACCCCTTTACCAATGTTAAACCCGGCTTCGGAAAGCAACTCCACGGCAAACTGGTCGCCCTGGGCAGCCGCTTTCATGATTCGGCGTCCCGTATCTTCTATGCGCTCAAAGGATAGGTCTTTTAATACGGACATGCGGCCCTGTTTCAGGCCTTCAATTGCTTTTTCAGTCACCACCAGCAGCGAAGTTTCGGTTTCAAGGCAACCGGTCTTGCCGCAACTGCATAGTTTGTTATTGGTGAAGAGGGGAATATGGCTGAACTCACCGGCAAAGCCATTGTGGCCCCGGAACAGTTCACCATTGATGATCATGCCCAGCCCCACGCCCCAGCTGATGTTGACCACCATGGCATTTTTACGGTTGCGCGCTGCACCTAGTCGTTGCTCCGCAAGGGCAATAAGACTCGAGTCATTATCAATCAGCACCGGCAGTCCCAAGCGGGCTTCTATATTGCTGACCACACTACCTTTTTCAACTCTCAAAAAGGAATGGTTGATGCCTTTCTGAACGTCTACGAAGCCCGGCATACCAATGCCGATACCGGCTATCTTTTCTTTTGGTATCCCTGCCTTTGCTATATAATTATGGAGGTGACCAATAAGCTCTTCCAGTGCATTGGGGTTATTCCACAATACCAATTCCGCCTGTTCTACCGGGAAAACCGGGTTGTTGCGCATGTCCATCACCCCGATGCGGGTGATCAGCTGATCCATGGCCACCGACACTACGTACATGAGGTCGGGCTTTAAGGAATACATCTGCGGGCGGCGTCCCCCGGTAGAGTTGGCCAGCCCCGTCTCTATCACACACCCCTCTTCAATCAGGTCATTCAACAGGCGGGTCGTCAGCGGAAGGCTCTTTCCTGTCAGGTCGCTCAGATCGGCACAGGAAAGGTCCCCGGCAAAGTAGAGGTGCTTTTTGATATTTCGTTTGTAATAGTCTTGTTTGGTCACAGATAGCTGGTTGTAGGGAGTATATTCTTTCTAAAATGTTATGTAAGTTAACAATACTTTTATAATAATGTTATAAAGTATCTTGACATTTTTCACAACTTATGCCCACTTCTGCAATTGTTTATTATTCAATTCAATAAATAATAGAGTTATTGATCAGCTAATGACAAGACTAGTATTAGCACTTGCAATCAAACATTTCTTTTGAGTAAAATAAGTTGCCAGTGATCAGAAAACCACTTTCATGCGCTTTAATCTGGTTCTTTCATATAGAAGTAAATACCTTTCTGGTTCAGGGATGTGATACCAATGGTCTTTAACCTGGCGCTTTAGAATGCCAGTTTTCCAGGTATCCGACACCCATCAAAGTTTACTCTATTCCGCTGTTGAACTGCTCCTGAACTGCTGTTGAACCGCTGTTGAACCGCTCCTGAACCGTTGCTATAAGGAGCGGTTCAACAGCGGTTCAGGTACGGAACAGAGAGGGATAAATTAGGGATTGGGGACCAGGGACCAGGTGGAAATCAGGGCCCGGAAACCAGCTGCATCAAAGCTTAAGACTATACCCCGGTACTGACTGATGCTGATTGATTTCCTGCTGATTGGTAGGAATACGGCTCTACGACAGTCGTGGCCAGGCAGCAGGAAATATCAAGGGAAAGAAAGGAAACTCTTTAGAATAGGTAGCCACGTAAGCTGCAAAGCTGGGTCCGGGAACAGCGGCTTACCTCATTAATTCATTAAAAGTATAGCTGTCGCTAGACTACATAGTTGCAACAAACACGTTTACATGGTGGTAAAAATGCACGAAGCTTCCGCTGAAGCCGCATGGGTCAGGATAAAAGAGTCGCGAAAGAACTGAGTGCTTCTTCTCAAATGCTGGTTCGGAAGGCCATTAAATAATGCTTTACCCGGCAGTTCCTATCGATTGTTCTCTGCAAAACCTACCGCACGATCAATTCATCGATGAAAATGTGTGCCTTGCCGCCCTTACCGGCATGCCAGTCGGGGATTGTCCCGTAATTAACGGCCTTCACCTTTATATACCGGGCGGGGGTTCTCACACGGAGGCCAAACTCCTTTACGGAAGCTTCATAATCCTGGTCTGGTGCGCTGTTCTTCACTTCACCTAAAGGCTTAAAATTTATTCCATCCTGGCTGGCTTCAAAGGTGACGCATACCGGCATCCAGATCCAACTGCCCACGTCCTGCAGGAAATGAGCTCCTACATACTGGACCGGCTTTACTTTTTTGAGGTCCACCACCGCTTCAAAGTCCTTACCTTCATAACTCTGCCACTCTCCTGTGCGGTAGTTGGCCTCGCCCACGATGCCATCGATCAGGGCTTCAGGCCCTCCCCCGGTATAAAGACTGTTTACTTCCGAGAGGATGCGCACGGTCTTGTCTTCCGGAATGCGATAGAAGTCCTGCACCACCTCCTTGCTCTTCTTTCCGTTCTTTTCAGCGTAAGCGTATACGGTGGCAGAACCGCTTAGTGCAACAGGCTGGCTGTATTTCTTATAGCTTTTCGCATTGGCCTTGCCGTGCAGGGGCAGTATGGCATAGTAAATACCGGTGCCCGGCTCTATAGCTTTCAGGGCTATGGAAGTGCGTCCTTTAAACTTCTTATCCCTTCCTTCAAAATAGGGAACCGGTGTGATCAGGTGCTCGGTAATTGCGGTCGCCGGCACATCCCTGTCGGCACTCCCCCAGCTTTTACTAGGCTGGGCTCCCAACTGAAAAGACAGCTCTCCTCCCTGCATCACTGATTTATGTAGTAGGTAGGATGGTGTATGCGCTTTACCGTTCAACTGTACTGATTGCACATAATAATCATCCGCCTGCTTGCGGTTGGCACTTATAACAAACTGCTTCCCATTTTCCAGGTGGATAGTGGCTTTATCAAAAACAGGAGTTCCCAGCACATATTCGCCATTGGCTGGGTTCACCGGGTAAAAGCCCATAGCACTTAGTACATACCAGGCACTCATTTGCCCACAATCCTCGTTGCCGATCAGGCCATCGGGTGCATTGAGGTAGAACTCATTAAAGATCTTATGGAGGTAATGCTGCGTCTTCCAGGGTTGGTTGACGTAGTTGAACAGGTAGACCATATGATGGCTGGGTTCGTTGCCATGGGCATACTGACCGATCAGTCCGGTTACATCGGCCTGGTCGCGTCCGGTGGTTTTCGATTCGGTGGCAAACAGCTCCTGTAACTTTGAAGCAAACTTTTCTTTTCCTCCTGCCAGTTTCATAAGGCCACTAATGTCCTGTTGCACGGCAAAACTGTATTGCCAGGAGTTTCCCTCGGTATAAAAATGATTGATCTCGCGTGGATCAAAAGGACTGTACCACATGGCGCCCAGCTTACCCCGCATATGGGAAGTGGAAGGGTCATAAATGTTTTTATACTGCTGTGCCCTTTGCAGGTAACGCTCATAGGTAGGTTTGTCACCCAGTGCTTTGGCCATCTGCGCAATGCACCAATCGTCATAGGCATATTCCAGGGTCTTAGATACGCTTTCGGCCTCTTTATCGTTGCTGAGGAAGCCATTAGCCCGGTAATAGGGAAGCCCGAAACGCTTCCCGTCGGCATATCGCTGCATGGCCTTTAGTGCTTTGGCTGCATCGAAACCCCTGATGCCCTTCAGGTAGGCATCCGTGATCACCGGTACCGAGTGGTAGCCGATCATACAGAACGTTTCATTGGCACTCAGTTCCCACACAGGAAGCATGCCCCCGTGCTCATCCTGTGCCAGGAAGGTATTGATCCAGTCCGTGGTCCTTTTGGGGTTCAGGATGGTCATCAGGGGATGGAAGGCCCTGTACGTATCCCAAAGCGAGAATACCGAGTAGTTGGTGAACCCATTGGCAGTATGGATCTTATCATCTGTTCCCCTGTACTGCCCGTCCACATCCATATAAGTGTTCGGGTTGATGTTGGTGTGGTATAGCGCGGTGTAAAAGATCGCCTGTTCCTTCTTGCTGCCGCCTTCGATATCGATCTTTCCCAGCTCTTTATTCCAGTCGCTTTTTACCTTAGCCAGCGTACCTTCAAAATCAAATCCCGGCTGCTCGGCCTGCAGGTTCTTCAGTGCCCCGTCGGCACTCACACCGCTGATCCCTACTTTTACCAGCACGGGCGCTCCATCACTTACGTCAAAGGAAGTGTACGCTTTTATATTGCGTCCTTCTGCTTTTGCCAGGGCGCCTTTTTCTGCATCATCCAGTGCCACCACATACTTCTGTATCGGTTTGGAGAACCGCATCGCAAAATAAACTGTCTGCTTATTGGCCCAGCTCCGCGACTGGCGCATACCCCTGAGGGTAGAATCATCCACCTTCTCCAGCCACGAGTCCAGTACGATATCACGGTGCAGCAGGTCGATCAGCACATTGCCTTCTTTGGTACCTTTCGGATAGGAATATTTGTGCAGACCGGTCCTTAGCGTGGTGGTCAGCTCCACATCGATGTTATACTTGTCCAGCTTAACGCCGTAATAGCCGGCGTAAGCTTTTTCGTTTTGGTGCGAAAAGGGAGATTTATACTGCTCATTGTTCCACTGGTAGGCACCGGTAGTTGGTTGCAATAATATATCGCAATAGTCTTCTATGCCCGTACCATTCAGGTGCGTGTGCGAGAAGCCATAGATGGCGCTATCGCTGTAGTGGTAACCACTGCATCCATCCCAGCCCTTCAGACGGGTATCGGGACTGAGCTGCACCATGCCGAAAGGCGCAGTGGCTCCCGGGTAGGTGTGTCCGTGACCACCCGTACCGATAAAAGGATTGACCAATTGGGTATAGTCTTTCTGGGCTGTAACAGTAGTAACCAGAAGTAAAAAAGCAAGCGTCAGGATTTGTCTGTTCATAGCTAATAAGTATCTGCCAATGATGGTATGTTGATATTTCTTATAATGTTCGGATCAATTCGGGTCAGCTATTTAGTGCCTTTAATAATTCTTTTATATCGTCCCCGGTAACGGTAGGATGCGAATAGCTTTCCCCCGCATCAGGAAAGGCCGGGTGAATAAATTCCATGTTTGTCTTTGCCCGGCTGCGCAGGGAGGAGTGAAACTCCCGGGCACCTGTCTCATCCGCCAGTGCTTTGATATTATTCACCCTTACCCCGCTGCCCGGCATCACAATGATTCGGTCATCCGCTGCCTTTACCAGCCGGGCAAGTAATCCAGCTCCCTCAGGGGCAGTTGGATGCTGCCCCGAAGTAAGGATCCGTTGGCAGCCTATTTGCACCAATTGGTCGAGCGCTTCAAAGGGATCGGCACAATGGTCGAAGGCCCGGTGAAAGGTAACCTCCAGCGGGTAAGCCATTTCCACCAGTTGGGCTGTCCTTTTTATATCAATACGACCGTTCCGGGTGAGCAATCCTACCACCACCCCATCGCATCCTAATTGCCTGCACAGGGTCACATCCTGCTTCATGATGGCAAACTCTTCGTCGCTATACAAAAAATCTCCGCCCCTCGGTCGGATGATCGGGAACAGGTCGATAGTGACCAACTCCCGGGCTGCCCTGATCATACCATAAGACGCTGTAGTACCCCCTTCCGCTGCATTGTCGCAGAGCTCAATGCGGTGTGCCCCGCTGGACTGGATCGTCCGGCAGCTTTCCAGTGTGAAGGCAATCACTTCGAGTTTATAAGCATCGTTCATGTGCAGCTCCTTATTTGAAATGGCTTTTAGCTTCCAGAACCGTTTCCATGCTGCCGCTCTTCACCGCGTACGTAAAGCCTTTGTGAATAGCCCAGGCGCCGTACTGTCCTTTTTTATTGATGGCCAGGAAACCCACCTGTAGCTTTTTGGCTCGTTCCGGGTCCCGCTTTACGATGCGCTCCACTACCCTGCGGCAGGCAGCTTCGGGCTTAAGTCCACTGCGCATGGCTTCCACCACTGCATGGGACCCACAAGTACGGATCACCTCTTCACCTAATCCCGAAGAGGTGGCAGCGCCCACTTCTCTATCCACATAGAGGCCGGCACCAATGATGGGTGAATCGCCCACCCGGCCCCTCATCTTCCAGGCCGCCCCGCTGGTGGTGCAGGCCCCGCCCATGCCTCCTTGGCCGTCCAGCGCCAACATTCCGATAGTATCATGGTTCAGCGGACCACCGGGTAGTTGCTTTGGGTCTTCTTTTTCGGTGCGCCTGTTCTCGATATTGATGACAGGTTCGTAGTTGGACGACTTCAGCCATTCCCTCCAGGCTTTCTCCGACTCGGGCGTCAGCAGGTTTTCTTTCTGAAAGCCATTGGCCAGGGCAAACTGCAGGGCCCCTTCCCCTACCAGCATGACGTGCGGGGTTTTTTCCATCACCAGGCGGGCTACCGAAATGGGGTGTATAATGTGCTCCAGGAAGGCCACTGAGCCGCAGTTTAGGTTGCCATCCATGATACAGGCGTCGAGGGTTACTTTGCCTTCCCGGTCAGGAAAGCCGCCCAATCCCACGGTTTGGTTGGTTGGGTCTGCTTCAGGTACCCGCACGCCGGTTTCCACGGCGTCGATCACGCTGCCTCCTGACTGTAGTTTCTTCCAGGCTTCAGCATTGGCAGCGCGCCCAAAATCCCAGGTAGAGACCACCAGTGGCTGCCCGGAAACCGGTGGATCTTCATCAGGCCATTCCGCAAGGCTCTTTTTAGAGAACAGTATAGAAGCGGATGAGAGCAGCGTGGCCTGCAGGAACTTTCTTCTATGAAACATATCCATAACGTTTTTGGGAGTCGTACGGGAGGGCTCCCTTTGTTTTAAAATAAAGGGTTTGGAGGTATCCTATTTATTTCCGGGCCGGACAGGCATTTCACATTCTCCGTCTCCACGATCCGGGCATGGAAGTCAAAGCTGTCCCTCCATGACCCTTTCCGGCCCTATGAAAAAATAGGCCTTCTTTCCATTTCTTATAAAGATGTTCCTCAACTCCTTTTCCACCTTTGTCCAGAAGCAGGCGCAAGGTGAGAAAGCTTAAAGCTTGTCTACCCTTATCCATTTCATACCGGCGCTTTCGGCAGCCTGCACTCCAGGGTCTCCGTCTTCAAATACAATGCACTCTTCCGGCTTGACCCCCAGCTTTTGAGCAGCCAGCAAAAAAGGATCGGGATACGGTTTTCCTCTTTCTGTTTCCCCGGCACAGACCAGGACATCCAGGTAGCCACTCATCCCGATTACTTCAAGGGTTTTACTTACCGTGTTCCGGCTACCGCCGGAGACCACGCCTATTTTTACCTTTCCTACGCTTCTTTTTAAGTGCTCTACCACGAAAGGTATGGGTAAGGTCTGTTCTATGAATTGTTCAATATAGATAGCGGACTTTTGGGTTGAAAAACGCAGGGGATCAAACACCGTGTTGTAACGCCGGGCAATTTCGCCTGCCACCAATACCGTAGGCATGCCGGCCAGTTCATCGATCAGGGTATCATCCAGTTCAATACCGTATTGTGCGGCCACTTTGACAAAAGCTGCTTTGTGTGATGCCATGTTATCGGCCAGCGTACCATCGCAGTCATACAAAAAAGCTTTGTATTCACCCTCGGTTAACCTGGAGAGCTTTTCCAGTTTTTCAAAATCGGTAATCGTCATTGTACTCTGCCGTTTATTTTGGGCTGCAAGTTAATCAAACGCTTTTGCTTTCCTTCGGTGTCATTTAAAGGGACTGCCCATATCCCTTCTACGAATCAGCAACTAACTGGTAAAATAATGTGGAACAAACCGGGAGGTATTGTTGGTAATAAGCCCAGACCCTTCGCGTATTCCAATGCCAGCAGCTTCGCCGCCAATAAGCCAACTGCCAATAATGGGTATGTTTCCACCAAAGTTGGGTAATTCAAAATACTTCTGGTAGATATATCCCTCCTCGCCATAGTCGCCCCCGGTCTGCTCCACCATTGCTCCATTCCTGAAGATGCTTACGTTTGCCCCTTCCCTCGAATATAAAGGCTTGCGTACATAGTTGCCATTGAGCAGTTCCTTAAAGCGGGCAGGAAGAATGTATTCCGATTGGGGGAAAAGCTCGTGAAGCAAAACCAGCAGCATCTTATTCGACAGGATCAACTTCCAGGCGGGCTCCACCCAGTTCACTTCCCTGTTGGCTTCATAGACGAGGTATTGTCCAAACTCCTCGTGAAAGAGCCATTCCCAGGCGTATAGCTTAAAAATGCTGTTTATGGGTTCTCCTTCTTTCGTACAAAACCTGTCCATG
>DASWYM010000286.1:0-6557 GCA_036404975.1 Chitinophagaceae bacterium | reverse complement strand
TTTTTTCTTTTTTCCTGTTTCCGACATCAGGCCCTTGCGGTTCCAGAAGTCCTGGAAATAAGGATGCTGGCGGCGGGGAGAACGGAAGTCCGTCAGGATCCAGGGCGTCATACCCCTTAATCCTTCAATAGCTGTCAGCATTATGACCTGGTTTTTATACAGCAACTCCTGGTACTCTTCACTCCACCGTGTTTCCTCGTCGGCGTGAAACCCGGCCAGGGCATCGGCCCCAAACTCGGTAATGACCACCGGCTTGTTGTATTTAATCTGGAAGCGGTAGTTGAGCATGTCTTTAGAATTGCTCCAGTACCAGCCGGCGTACTCGTTAAAGCTTACCAGGTCCAGCTTTTCCCCCAGGGGATCATTGATGATCACATCCCTCCCCTCGCGGTGTACTTCCAGGGCTGCCGCCACCAGTCTGGTATCGTCGAGCGAGCGGGCTCTTGCTGCCAGCTTACCCATAAAAGCGTGGCGCGGCTCACTAAGCGGTGTTTCATTGCCTATAGACCACACAATTACGCTGGAGCGGTTTTTATCCCGGATAATAAGGTCACTCAGCTGCTTTTGAGCATTGTTGTAGGTAGCGGGGTTCTGCCAGGAAATGGTCCAGTACACCGGCACTTCGGCCCATACCATCAGTCCCATCTCGTCGGCCAGCTTCACCATGTCTTCGCTGTGGGGGTAATGCGCCAGCCGCACATAATTGCAGTTCAGCTCTTTGGCCCACTGCAGCATCATGCGCATGTCGCCTCTTCCTCTCAAGCGACCCGGAATTAAAGGGTTTTCGTCGTGCAGCGAAATGCCCCTGAGAAATACCGATCTGCCATTCAGGAGGATGTCTTGTCCTCTGGTTTCTATAGTACGGAAGCCTATGCGGTCTGTCACCGTATCGGTGGCTGAGGTGATGTCAACGCTATAAAGCTTCGGGGTTTCAGGTGTCCAATAGGTCATCTTTTTCACCGGCAGGTTTATAGCCACCCTGCCTGCGGTATCGGTTTGAACTGTCTGTTTGATCCCTGCTTCAGGAATACTGATGGTTACCGGCTGCGACTTCTTACTTCCATCCAGCTGAACAAAGCCTTCAATTTTATTGAGGTTACCCTTAGCTAACTGGATTTTATAATCCGCAATATAAGTAGCCGGCAACTCGGCCAACAACACATCACGCGTAATACCGCCATAGTTCCACCAGTCGGTGTTCACCGTGGGAATCTCATCGGGGTGGCGGGTATTATCCGCTTTGACCACTACGAAGTTTTCCCCACTATTTAATTTGCCGGTCACATCAAACTGGAAGGGGGTGAAACCTCCCTTATGGGATCCCAGCTTCTTACCATTCAGGTAAACATGCGCTTCGTAATTAACCGCGCCGAAATGGAGTACGTAGTTTTTGTCACTCTTTGGTGCCGCATGGAACTTTTGCCGCAACCATACGGTGCCCTCATACAATTCCAGCTTCTCCACCTGGGAGTTCCAGTCACCCGGCACTTTCATGTTCGGCGACAGGTCGAAATTGTATTCGATCAGCTCGCCTTTATCTTTTTGTTGCTTGTCATCATAAAACCCGCCCTTGCCCGAAGCCGACTGGTCGAAAGGCATGTGCCGGTAATCATAGTAACCCATCTCGTAGGGATCGATGATATAGTTCCACCGGCCATTGAGGCTTTGGATCTTTCGTCCCTGGATGTTCTGGGTCAGGGGCATCTGCCCGCCGGCGGGTAAACCCATTACCACCAATGCAACAGAAGCGAGGAAGAGCAGTTTATAAAGTTTCACCTTTCTTAACATAGTATGACTTTTATGTAGTCTTTAGGATTATTGAAATAGCTTATGAATAGGATGGGTAATGATTTCGCAGCCTACTTTCCGCCCTCGATCATGCTGTAATAAGCCGGCTTCCGGGCATAATTGGCATCGAAAGGCAGTGGCCAGTCAGGACGATTATAATGAGTCGGAACCCAGGAATCTGCATCTGTTACATTCCAGGTGGTAATACCGAACTTCTGATTGGCCGTAATAGCGTTAAAGGTCCTGACCACGAACAGGTACTTACTGGCTTGTTGTTCTTTTAATGCGGGGGTGAAAACAAGGGAGGGATTATTTTCAGGGTTAACAGCTATATCCAGTTCTGAAATGTGCACCTGCAAACCGGTGGCGGCAGCCGTATTGATGGCCGCCGCAAGATTGGCATCGGGCTGGGTGTAGCGGGTATGGAACTGCATGCCTATACCATGCACCGGTATGCCCCTGTTCTTTAAAGAAGTGACCAGGTTAATGATCGCCGTTCTTTTGGTGGCGCTGTACTCATGACCATAATCATTATAGAATAAAAGGGCGGCAGGATCAGCCTCGTGGGCATACTGAAAACAACGGGCAATATAATCAGGCCCCAGTTTCTGAAGCCACAGGCTGTTCCTCATGGTTCCGTTATCTTCCAAAGCTTCATTGACCACATCCCAGGAAGTTACCTTTCCTTTAAAATGGGTAACCACGGTTTGAATATGCGTTTTCACCAGCGCTTCCCAGGCAGCCGAATCACCCTGGAAGTTGGTCACCCATGAGGGCACCGACTGGTGCCAGAGCAGGGTGTGGCCATGTATCCGCTTATTATTAGCCTGGGCAAAGCTGACCAGGTAATCGGCATCGCTCCAGCTGAAGGTATTTTCGGAAGGATGCAGCGCACTGAACTTCATCGCATTTTCTGCAGTGAGGCTGTTAAACTCCTTTGCTACCAGGTTGCTGTAGCGGTAATTGTTTTTCAGCAGGTTGATGTTCACGGCCGCACCCACCTTGAAAGGCAGGAACTTCTGCAGGCTGGTATCTACCGCCGGCTTCGGCGGCACAGGCACGGTATCTTCCTCTTTGGTGCTCTTGGTGCAGGCTGCCACAAAAAGGAGCATCCCCAAAAAGAAGCACTTGCTCAACAGACTTTTCATTCGGTATAGTTTAATAGCCGGGGTTCTGAATCAGCGCAGGCTGACGGTTAATATCATTTTGAGTGAACGGGAACCAATAGTTCTTCTCACTGAAGACACGGTTTTCCACGGTGAACCGCTGGTAGCTATAAGTGCCATTGGCATTTTTGGTAATCCGCATACCGGTAACCGGCTTATGGAACAGGCTTTCTCCCAGTTTCCAGCGGCGCACATCATAGAAACGATGACCTTCAAAGCATAGCTCCACGCGGCGTTCATTCTGTATGCGCAGACGCATGGTTTCTTTGGTCAGTCCTGCGGGTAAGGCCGGCAGGTTTACCCCGGTGCGCTGGCGCACCATGTTTACATAACGGTACACATCGCTGACCGGTCCCTGGGCTTCATTGAGCGCCTCGGCATAGTTCAGCAGGATCTCGGCATAACGGAACACCACCCATGGACGCCGCGAGTTGGTAACCGACTGCACGTTCCAGGTTACACTTTCGTTCATGAACTTGCGCAGGTAATAACCCGTTTTTGTAGCGTTCACATTGGTGTTCAGTCCGTCTTTGCCTCCAACGAACGTTTCTACCGGCTTACTCTTAAAGGTGCGGGTATTATAGTTGATGGTCAATCCGAGGCGGGGGTCACGGCTGGCATAAGGATTGGCTTCGTTGTACCCCGATGTGGGATCCGTGATCAGCTTGCCGTTGGTCATCTCGAAAGCATCCACCATTTCCTGCGTCGGGTTAGTGCGGCCCAGGGCGCCATCATAACTCACCGGGGCATTGTTCATCTCGATGTCATTACGATTCAAAGCGCGGGTCGCAAAGATCACTTCGTTGTTATACGCTGCCGTACCAAACAGGAATATGTTATTGTAGGGCGTGATCAGGCTGTGCTTGTTCCGGTCAATCAGGACTTTGGCCGCATTGGCAGCCAGCTGCCATTTAGCGGGGTCTCCACCCGGGTTGTTCAGGGGGCTGGCCGCATACAGTAACATCCTTGACTTCAGCGCCAGGGCAGCTGTTTGAGTAGCGCGTCCCCGGTTGGAAGTGCTCCACGACTGGGTCCATTCGGGCAGTCGGGCAATAGCGGAATCACAGTCCAGCAGGACCTGGTCCACGCACTCCTGGTAGGAGTTGCGGGGAAGATTCAGGTTTTCGTCGCGGTCAAACACACGGGTGGCCAGCGGTATGGCTCCATAACGCTTTACTAATTCAAAATGGAATAAGGCCCTGAGGTAAAAGGCCTCTCCTTTCAGGCGTGCCACCTGGGCGTCCAACGTCATGCTGAGAGAGTCGGACGTGGCAAGTTCAGCGGTGGGGGTGATTGAAGCCCGTGGCACATTGGCCAGGAAGAGGTTTACTTTTCGCAAACCATCGTACATGGAACTGTACACATCATTGAAAGTGCGTACAGGGCTCCAGGTGCCGTTGTTCAGAATATTGATCGAAGAGTTCAGGTTTGAGTTCACCGCTTCATCCGATCCGGAAGCCAGCATCGCTCCATTGCCATCGAGGCTGTATTCATCCAGCACGGTGAAATAGGCATTGTTCAAAATCCCGCGGGCATAGTTGTCGTTGCCCCATAATTGCGCATCGGTGATCGGGCCTTCGGTGGTACTCCCATCATGCAGGAAATCTTTCTTGCAACCGGTGGAAGCCAGCCAAAACAATACTATGATTATAAATAATGATATCTTCTTCATGATAGTAAGCTTGATGAAATTTTAAAACTTAAGGTTTACACCGGCAGCAAATGTGCGCAGGTAGGGATACGAGTTGTTGTAGCCGGCCGTTGGTATTTCCGGATCAATACCCAGCTCCTTGACCTTGCTGAAGGTGAGCAGGTTAAAGCCAATAACATACAGGCGGCAGGAAGTAACCTTCAGCTTGTTTTGTGTTTTTACCGGAATGCTGTACCCTAATTCGGCACTTCTAAGTTTTACAAAATCACCCGACCGTAACCAGAAAGTGGAATTCACCGTGTTATTTCCCCTGTCGGCGATCGCCATACGCGGGAAGGGTGCCGATGTATTTTCGGCCGTCCAGGCATCTTTGCTGAATTGGTTGATATACCCGGTGGAGGAGGAACCGGAATTGATGATGTTGTTGATGGAAATAGTTCGATCCTTGGCCCCCTGGAACTGCGCGCTCATATCAAAGCCTTTAAACACCAGGGAAGCACCAAAACCGAAATACAGTTTCGGGATATCATTGTAGTCGGTCATCACGTAATCCAGGTTATCGATCACGCCGTCATCATTCATATCACGATAGCGGATATCTCCCGGCCTCACTGTGCCTGAGAAACGCTGTACCGGCGCGGCATCGATCTCTGCCTGGTTTTGGAAAATTCCATCGGCTATCAGGAATCGGTTCATATAAGATGTGGAGGTTTCCGAATTAAACTGCGCCACGCTGCCTACCGGGAAACCTACCTGCTTCTGGTAAGGAGGCAAGCCGGGCTCTTCGTTGATGGCGATCACCTTGCTCTGGGCATAGGTAAAGTTCCCGTTCAACCCCAAAGTAACACGCCCCATCTGTTTGTTGAAAGCCAATCCACCTTCAAAGCCTTTATACCTTGCTTTGCCTTCGTTGACGTCCACTACGTCCTGCCCAAGTATATTAGGTAACAAGGCAGTCGTCAACAGGTCGGTACGCTTTTCATAGAAGTAATCAAAATATAGAGATAAAGATTGTTCAAAGAATTTAGCATCCAGCCCCAGGCTGGCTTTTTGCGCCTTCTCCCAGGTCAGGTGAGGATTGGCCAACTCCAACTCAGTAGCATTGGGCACAGTGGAAAAGCCGGTACCAAAGCTGTACTGGTCGCCACCACGGGTAAAGTAATTATTGTAAGCAAAGCGGCGGGTGCTGACTCCATCATTTCCTACCAGGCCTATAGAGCCTCTCAGTTTCAGGTAATTGAGGAATGAAATGGATCGAAGGAAGCGCTCCTCAGAAATGATCCAGCCTGCAGAAACAGCAGGAAACCAACCAAAGCGTTTACCTGGGGCAAAGTTCTGTGACCCGGCATAAGAGGCCACCAGGTCGGCAAAATAACGCCGCATGAAGTTATACGACAAGCGGTTCGACACTCCCATCCGGTTATTATCCAGGCGGGCAGGCGCGGCACTCACCGCCGACTGCAGGCGGGTGGAAAAGTTAATACCATGTTGCCCAAAAGTGCGGTCATAGTCCAGGCCACCCCAAAACTCGTTATTACGCACGTTGCTGTTGAAGTCGGCATCACTGTATTTCAGAGGCGTGGCCGTACCATAGCGGGTATAACCGCCGCCACTACCCTTCTCATACACTTCATAGCTTTGTGTATAGCCCGATACATAAGCACTGGTGATGTCATAGGTATAAAAGAGGTTCAGTGCCAGTCCCTTTGTAATAAAGTCAAGCTTGTGCCGGGCATCGAGGGTCGCCAGCATGGTACGTGTCAGTGATGTGGTATTGCCATCGGCATTCAGGAGAGCCAATGGGTTGCTGTTCTGGAACAGGGAAGTGCCGCCATAAGACCCATCTTCGTTTAATAAGGGGAATGCATTGGGAGGCGTACTATAGATGGTACTCAGCAGGGATGCATTACCCGCTGCAGGATAACGCAACTGCTCTACCCTTCCGCCAACAT
>DASWYM010000285.1:0-10592 GCA_036404975.1 Chitinophagaceae bacterium | reverse complement strand
ACATTTTACACCGCCTGTTGTTCTTTTTATCCGGCGTATGATATCATAGAAGCAATTCCAATCCTGCCCTGCACCAACACACTTAATCAACTTTTAAACCCATTCATTATGCGGAAATATAGCTTTTCCCTGCCCCTTCTTCTATGCCTTGCCCTTCTGTTCACAGCCTGCCAAAAGGAGCGCAACGAGACCGCCCTGGCCGGTACTACTGATCCCACCACTATTGCCGGCATCATTGAGGGCGCCGACAATAATTTAGCGTCCCGCGCGGCTTCCAACGCACAGGCGGGCACTAAAGTACAGTTCAACATGCTCAAATATGCCCTGTCCTACACCAAGCTCACTCCCGTGCTGGCACGCGAAGGCAACTACACCCTCTTTGCCCCCAGCGATGATGCTTTCCGTGCCGCCGGCTTCACCTCCTACGAGGACCTGCGCGCCGTGCCGGTCGAAACCCTGAAGGCCATCCTTACCTACCACGTGCTGGGTGCCGAAGTGATGGCAGCCGCCGTGCCACAGGCCACCAATACGGAGCTCACCATGCTTAGCAACCAGGAGGCCTACATCACCGGCACGGCCGCCGGGGCAGTGTACATCAACGGGGCCGCCGTGGTGAAGGCGGATATCGATGCCCGCAACGGCGTGATCCACGTGATCGACCGGGTGCTCATGCCGCCGGTGGGCACTATCGTGCAGACCGCCGTGGCCAACCCCGATTACTCATTGCTGGTGGCGGCCGTGCTGCGGGCCAGCACGGGCAGCCTGGATGTAGCCACTGCGCTCAGCGGCGCGGGGCCTTTCACCGTCTTTGCCCCCACCAACCAGGCCTTCATCGACCTGGGCCTTGCTACCGAAGCCGCAATAATGTCGGCTGACCCGGAAACCCTTATCCCTATTCTTACGTATCATGTTATAGGAGCACGCGTATTCTCGTCCGACCTGGTCGATGGCGCCATGCCCACCATGCTGTCCGGCGGCACCACCACCATCAACCTGGATGGCGGCGCTACCATCAAGGGAGCCGGGAATACGGTTGCTTCCCGCATCACCCGTACCGATATAGTAGCCACCAACGGGGTCATCCACGAGATTGACCGGGTGCTGCTACCCTAACGAGTTTTGCAGTTTGTTCCATTGAACGCCGGGCCCGTCACGACTACACCGTTCGTGTACGGGTCCCGGTTTTTTATACCCATCAGTAGCTGAATCCCGCGGCCAATGCGAAAAAAGAGGCGGATTACCCTAAATTTAGGAACTTTGTTATCCCTTAAAATCAAACGTTATGACACGGGATGAATCAGGCAACCTGGGCACCTGGAATGCATGGACCGAGAACAGGGACGGAACCACCCAGCTGTTCGTGGAAGGCGAGCTGGAGGCCTCGGCACCGGAAGGCGACGTGCGCCTCGTGAAGGCTCAGCCCCAGGGCAGCGACGAGCGCGACCTGCTGCTCACCCTTACCCCACGCGTACAGCTCGAAAACCCCAGCCGCACCCTGAAGCTTACTTATAGCGAAACGGTGCGCGACGGCCACCAGTATGCGTCCATCACCATCACCGACCAGGGGTCGGCCGTGGCCCGCATCGTCACCATCGGGCACCGGGAGCCTGCCTGAATGCAGTGGCCTTCTGATAGACCCGGCGCAGGCAAGTGCTACAGCCAGCCTCTTATGCCGTATTTTTAATTCCTATGGTTATCGACTGCGGCACTTTTCGCCTGCGCCCCCTCACTCCCGCCGATGCCGGGAGCATGGCCCATTACGCCAATAACTACCACGTCTGGCGCAACGTGCGTGACTATTTCCCCCACCCCTATAAGCCGGCGGACGCCGAAGGCTTTATCCTCTTCAGCGAAGGCGTGCAACCACCCACCAACTTCTGTATCGAGGCTGACGGGGCCTGCGTGGGCGTTATCGGCTTTATCCCCCAGGAAGACGTCTACAGCAAGACCGCCGACTTCGGCTACTGGCTGGGCGAGCCCTTCTGGGGACGGGGCATCATGACGGTGGCCGCCCGCCGGATGGTGAACTATATCTTCACCCATTTCGACATCGTACGCATCCATGCCGGCGTCTTTGAATGGAACGGGGCCTCCATGCGCGTGCTCGAGAAGGCCGGCTTCCGTAAGGAATGCGTATTCGAGCAGTCGATCTACAAGGACGGGCAGTTGATCAGCGAGCACCGCTACAGCATCCTAAAACGCGATTGGAAATGATGACCCTCAGGCAAGCTCTTGTTAGTGATATACCCGCCCTGCACACCATCCGCATGGCCGTGCGGGAAAACGTGCTGTCCAACCCCGCCCTCGTCACCCAAAAGGATTACGAGGACTTCCTCACCAGCGCCGGCCGCGGCTGGCTCTGCGAGGTGGAAGGCCAGGTGGCGGGCTTTGCCATCGTGGATATGGAGCGGCACAACGTATGGGCCCTGTTTGTGCACCCCGACTACGAAGGCAGGGGCACCGGCAAGCGCCTCCAGGACGCCATGCTCCAGTGGTACTTTACCCAAACCGGGCATACCCTCTGGCTTAGCACCGGGCCGGGCACCCGCGCCGAGGCGTTCTACCGCCGCACCGGCTGGAGGGAGACGGGTACCACGCCAGGCGGCGAGACCCGCTTTGAGATGAGCCGGGAGGATTGGCTGGGGAGCCGGGGGGCAGGCTACAAAAGTCTCTGATACTTTTGTAGTCTATAAAGGCACTATTTGTTTAATGTCTTCGTTTTCTTCTTAATTTACAGCTTCCACCATCCCGGAAAACGATCTATCCCACGACTAAGCTGCCCATTAACCGATAAAGCATGAATAAATACCTGGTTTCAGCAGTATCTCTTGGCGCACTGGTCTTTGGCGCCTCCCGCGTAAGGGCCCGCCGCAGAGCCCCCCTCAACGGCAAGCCGGTGACCCCGGCCGGAGCGGTGTCGCCCCTGGTAGGCACCTGGAAGCTGGTCAGCGGCAAGTTCACTGCCCACAACGACCACAACGAAAGCGACGAGTGGGACAACAGCACCATCACCCAATACAAGATCGTTACCCCCGAGCGCTTTATGTACTACAGCATGCGCAACAAAAGCCAGAGCGTTCAGTGGGCCGGTATGGGCCGGGTAGCCATCGAGGAAGACCAATACACCGAGATCGTGGAGAACACCAACGCTACAGGACTGCAGGACAAGGAACTTACCTTTCGCTTTCGCCTCGAAGGCGGGCGCTGGTACCATACTATAGACACCGGAAACGGCGTTTTAGAAGAAGTGTGGGAGAGGGTGCCGTAGGAGGAAAGCCGCCAGGTATTAGCTGCTAGCTGCCAGAAGGAAACCGGGAAGGGCTATACGCTGCACGCTATACGCGTTACGCAGAAAGAAGAAAAAACCACTATAGAAGAAAAAAGGACCCTCGCTGAGGGTCCTTTGCTTTATAAAAAACTTGGTTGCTGACGAATCTGGTGGTGGCCTAAAGCCATCGGCACCTTTCCAACTTTAAACTTTAAACCTTAAACTTCCAACTGCCCTACGCCATCACCGCATCGCCGTACATCTCGGCCCGCAGCTCTTTCACGCGCTTGTCGGCGAGGTACTCGTCGAACTCCATCAGACGGTCGATGATACCTGTGGGGGTGATCTCGATCACGCGGTTGGCCACCGTCTGCATAAACGTGTGGTCATGCGAGGTCAGCAGCACAATGCCGGGGAAGGTCTGGCAGCCTTCGTTGAAGCTCTGGATGCTTTCCAGGTCCAGGTGGTTGGTCGGCTGGTCCAATACAATCAGGTTGGGGTTCTGCAGCATCATGCGGCTCAGCATGCAGCGCACCTTCTCGCCCCCGCTCAGCACGTTGGTCTTCTTCATGATGTCGTCGCCCGAGAAGAGCATCTTGCCCAGGAAGCCGCGCAGGAAGGGCTCGTCGGCATCGGTTACGTGCGGCGGCACGTACTGGCGCAGCCACTCCAGCAGGCTCAGCCCGTTCTGGAAGAACTCGGCGTTCTCCAGCGGCAGGTAGGCTTTGGTGATGGTAGTGCCCCACTCGAAGGTTCCGCCATTTGCGGTCTTGTTGCCGTTGATGATCTCGAAGAAGGTCGTTACGGCCAGGGGGTCGCGGCTCAGGAAGGCGATCTTCTCGCCCTTATTCACCGAGAAAGTTACTTTATCAAACAGCTTACGGCCTTCCACCGAAGCGGACAGGTTCTGTACGTTCAGGATCTGGTTGCCCACCTCACGCTGCGGCTGGAAGATAATGCCGGGGTAGCGGCGGTTGGAGGGCTCGATCTCCTCGATGGTCAGCTTCTCCAGGGCCTTCTTACGGGCCGTGGCCTGGCGGCTCTTGGAGGCATTGGCCGAGAAGCGGGCGATAAAGTCGATCAGGGCCTGGCGCTTGTCCTCGGTCTTCTTGTTCTTATCGCTCAACTGGCGGGCCATCAGCTGCGACGACTCGTACCAGAAGGTATAGTTACCGGAGAATACTTTGATCTTGGAGCGGTCCACGTCGGCCACGTGCGTACAGATCGTGTCGAGGAAGTGACGGTCGTGCGACACCACCAGTACGATGTTCTCGTAGTCGGCCAGGACGTTCTCCAGCCAGCCGATGGTTTCGATGTCCAGTCCGTTGGTAGGTTCGTCCATCAGCAGGATGTCGGGGTTGCCGAACAGGGCCTGGGCCAACAGCACGCGCACCTTCAGGTTACCGGGAACATCTTTCAGCAGCGATTGGTGGTAGCCCTCCTTTACGCCCAGTTCGCTCAGCAGGGTAGCGGCATCGCTCTCGGCGGTATAGCCACCCATCTCGCCAAACTCGGCTTCCAGCTCACCGGCCTTCATATAATCGTCTTCGGTGGCTTCGGGATCGGCATAGATGGCGTCTTTCCGGTGCATTACGTCCCACATCTTCTTATGGCCCATCAGCACCGTATTCAGCACCGTGTGCTCGTCGAACTCGAAGTGGTTCTGCTTCAACACCGCCATCCGCTCGCCGGGAGAAATAGACACCGAGCCCTTGTTGGGTTCGATCTCCCCCGACAGGATCTTCAGGAAAGTAGACTTACCGGCACCATTGGCACCGATCACACCATAACAGTTTCCCTTGGTGAAATTGATGTTCACCTCATCGAACAGCACCCTCTTACCAAAGGAAAGCGACACATTATTTACTGAAATCATACTAGCTCCAAAATTGAGGCGCGAAGGTACGATTTTAAAGGGAGGTTTGGGTGTTATAAACGTTAATAAACGCGCTACAGCCAGCTCTTCCGGATCGTTTACTACAAACACGCCACTCCTGGCGGAGTGGGACTCCCTCTGCCCGGGACGCCTGTGGTTATTCAAACCAGGACCTGCGGCGGGTTCTTTGCAGAAATCCTGCAGTCTTGCGGCCATCATTATACCACCATAAAGCGGGGATATGGCCACCATATGGCGACTCTTTAAAGGGTCGCCATATGGTGGCCATATCATCGCGATATCATCGCCATATGGTCGCCATATCCTCCCTTCGGCCAGGCAGAAGAATACCACTGGCTCCGGAACTGGGGCCCGCATACCTTTCACCGGGTGATGCCGGGGCCTTGCGAAAGGGATGTCCTGACCTTGTCCTGCCCCCTTTTAGAGCAGGGCATCCTCAAGACAACCCCAGGACATGGTCAGGGTATCCTCAAGACATCTACGCCTAAGCCCGGCGGGATCACAAAACCTGCCAGCTTACCGCCCACTCCAAAAACAAAGGGCCTGCCGGAAGCAGACCCAATGACCAAATGACTTATTGACCTAATGACCCCTACTGCACCGGCGGGGCATAAAAATCAGCCAGCGAGCGCGTATAATGCACATAATTAATAGGATTTGCTTTCTGGAAGACCTTCGGTTCCTTAGCGTCCTGGGGCACCAGCATCAGGCTCTTCTTGCCTGCATCGGATTCCTTTTCTGCGCCCCTGCCCTCCCGGTTGTCGAAGGACACGTCCATATAATAGAGGTAGGAATAGACAAAGCGCACCCAATCGGCTTTGGGGGTTCCCGACAGGCTGCGGACCTCGAGGGCATCGTAGTTGGTAGCAATAGCCTGCTGCAGCTCAACGGCGTTCAGCGGCACGCCATTCAGCACGGGCATGGCATCCCACTGGCCATCCAACAGCACCCACTTTTTCAGGTCGGGCAGGTACACCTCCAGCAACACGTGGCCGGCGCCCCCTTCGATAGTCTCCACGTCCTTCATCTTTAGGGCCAGCACGCGGGCGGGCAGGCCAAGGGCGTTGAGGGCGGCCGCCCCCACTATCCCATATTCCACACAGCGGAACTGCTTGCCTTCGGTCCTGGCTTCTTCCAGGATAGAAAGGGCGTCGCGCTTCTTTGGCTCGTTCATACCGTTGTGCTCCCATTGGTCATGCGACCACTTAAGGATACGCAGGGCTTTGGCGGAGTCGGAAGTGGCGCCTTCGACAACTTTATCCAATGAATACTGGGCTTTCAGGCGATTTAAGTAGACGTTCGGAACTCCCGTTTCGTACCAGAACTTGTATCCAGGGGACTTGGCAGCAGCATCATAATGCACGGGGTCATAGTCAAACCCCCTCACCTCGGTGAGGGCATATTTGCCGTCGGCGGTGAGCACGTAGAACTGCCTGGTCATCTTGCCGGAGAGGGGAAAGGAGATAGAATCCCTGTCGGTATAAAAGGCAAAAGAAACCGTACGCGAGAAGGTCGGCACCAGCAGCACGTCGGGCACCGCTTCGGGGGCGTAGCTCCACTGTCCCCGGCTCCACTGCCCGTCTACCCGGTAGTCGGCCAGGTTGGTGGACGCCTTGATGAGGGGCAGGTTTTTGTAGGTGGTCTGGGCAAAAGCAGAGGCGGCAAGGGTGGCCGCGAAGAGGAAAGCAGTTAATCGTTTCATATATGTATTTAGGTTTCAAAGTTCCCCTTTAAGACGCAGGCGCCCCCTTTTAGTTACAGGAGTGGCAGAAATTTGGGAGGGAAGGATGAGGGATGAGTTACCAGGGATTGTTGGCCTGCCTGATCTTAAGCCAGCCATGGAAGGGCTTAAACAGCTGCTTTTTCTGCTAAAAACCAGCCTTCGGAAACACCGAATTATAGATCCAAACCCGCTACACATGCGGTATTATTATGTAGCTTTATAATATGTTTGTCTGCAGAAAGGCGAGAGCCCTATAATGTACAGGTACCCCCTCCGGGGGATCTTTCCCTTGTTGGATGCTCTTCTACAAACAGGTAGCCCCTGAAGGGGCATTGTTCCCGGCAGAATTCCCTTCTCTATTTCCAGTCTGATGCGGGCACAAAAAAGGCCGGTCCACAAAGACCAGCCTCTTCAATATGGTTTTACCTAATTCCTTATTACTAATTCCCAATTCCTCTCAGGCGCAATTACTCCGCCTCGGCCACCACTTCCTTCACCTCGGGGATCATGCGCTTCATCATCCCTTCGATACCGGCCTTCAGCGTGATCATGGAGGAGGGGCAACCGCTACAGCTACCCTGCAGCACCAGGTTTACCACCCCGTCGTTGTAGCTCTTGAACTGGATGGCGCCACCGTCCATTTCCACGGCGGGCTTCACGTAGTTCTCCAGCAGCTCTTTCACGCGCTTCACCACGTCGTCGTCGTCGGCAGCGATCACGTTGGAACCCTCCTGCTGGGTGACTACGATTTCGTCTTCATTGATCACAGGCTTGTTCTCCTCGAGGTATTCCTTCAGGAACTGGCGGATCGCGGGGATCACGTCATCCCAGGAGGTCTCGGGGGTCTTGGCCAGGGTCACGAAGTTGGAGGCAATGAACACCGAACGGATAAAGGGGAATCCGAACAGCTCGGTGGCCAGTGGCGAAGGCTTGGCGCTCTCCATATCGGGGAAATCAATGCTCTTACCGGGATACAACAGCTTGTTGGCCACAAACTTCATTGTTTCCGGGTTAGGTGTCATCTCGGTATATATGCTGATAATAGGGTTACCTGTCTTGATCATAATCCTCTGATTTAGTCGGCAAATTTACCCTTATTTGGTGTTAAAAGCATGCCAGTTTTGGGAAATTACGTTTCTCGCAAACGAGGAATTAGGAATTAGGAATTCGGAATTAGGCCGGAAAAACCGATACTGAACCACATTTAACCCCAAAAATTAAAGACAGGAAGCACGGGAACACATCTTCCGTACTTCCTGTCCTAAAGTATTTTAACAGGGATTCCCTCGCCTAATTACTAATTCCCAATTCCTAATTTCTCCTAAAACGTGTACTTCACCGCCAGGGTCGTATAAAAGGTGTTCTCGCCGCGCTCGGTGAGGTCGGGGCGGTCGGGCACCTGCAGGAGGTTCTGGGGAATGATGTAGGAAGGGGTAGCCATCAGCTGCCACTTGCCCTTTACGTAGATGAGGGGCAGGGAGGCTTCGTAGGCCAGGATGTTGAAGGTGGTGCCCTCTTCGGTTACCCGCTCGTCGCGCGGGGGCAGCAGGATGCCGCTGCTCTTGCGGCGGGTGTAAGAGCGGTAGAATTGCTGGGTGCCGGCATAGGCATACACGCTGGGGTCGATCACCACTACGGAGCCGTCCTTGGCCGCAATGCGGAAGATGTGGTCGAGGCCGGCCGTGGCACCAAAGTCCACCTTGTCGCTGAACTTCACGTCGCCGCCGAGCGACACGTTCAGTACGCGGTTAAGTTTGGACACGAGCACACTACCTTGGGCCTTCAGGGCCGACTGCACCAGCTGGGTCTCCTTCGTATAGAATGGCTTGATGGCTGACAGGGAGGTGAGCCATTTGTCAGTCACATTCAGGTAACCAAGGGTGGCCACCGTGCCGGCGTAGTCCATCTTCTGCAGCGGGTTGTTGACGAAGATGGGCGCGGCGTTTACGTACCACTTCGGCGTGAACCACAGTTCGGCCATGGGGAACACGCCGCTGCTGCGGAGGCTGTCGACGCGGCCGTAGTAGTTTAAGTTGCTGTTGTAGTTCATGCTCACCTTGAACTGGACGCCTTGCTTCGTGCTGTCCTCTTCCTGCGCGGTGGCCGTAAAGTTAGCACTGGCCACCACGGTAAGGAGGATTAGGGTATACAGGATCTTCTTCATCGTATCGTCTTTTTAAAAAACATCCCATTCAAGGTATGAATGGGATGCGAATCTAATAGGAATTAGGGATAAGGAATTAAGAATTAGGCAGGGAACTTCCCTTATCCCTTTGTCTTTCGCTTCGCCAATAATAGGCGGGTAGGGGTAGCTTTTCTATCTTATCCTTTCTTGGCTTTGGCCGATGCCTTGGTGGCGGACTTTGCTTTGCCGTCCACTTTAACTCCTTTCTTGTTGGCCTTTACGTCGCCGTCTACCGAAGTTTCGGTCTTGGCACCGAATACGGCGCTGTTCTCGCTGGCGTGCTCTTTAGCGGTTTCGGAAGCGTGCAGGGCACCCTGGGACTTGGCGCGGGCACCGGCTTCTACTTCGGCTTCGGTCTGGGTGGCAGCATCGGCAGTAGCATCTACGGTAGAGGCTACTTTCTTTTCGGTCTTAGCCTTTACTTTCTTGGTAGCTTTTACAGAAGCTTCTTTTTTAGCCTTTACTTCCTTGCGGGCTTCGGCCGACTTGCCTTTTACTTTATCGACGGCCGGATCGGCGTCTACGTTTACGTCAGCGCCTACACCTGCATTCACATCGGCATCGGTCTTGGCACCGAACACGGCGCTGTTCTCGTTGGCGTGGGTCTTGGCTTCTTCAGAAGCGCGTACGGAAGCCTGTGAGTTGACGCGGGCACCGGCTTTTACGTCGGCGGCGTCTTTCACATCGGCCTTTACGGCCTTGGTGGCTTTAACGGTTTTGTCTACAGCGGCACCGGCGGTAGTGGATACACCAGCCTTGGTCTTAGCGGCGGCCGAAGTAGTGGCGCCCACGGTGCTCTTGGTAGCAGCCGTGGCCTTGGTGGCGGCGTTGGCGGCGGCAGTGGTCGTAGCTTTTGTGGCAGCGGCTGTGCCTACCGTGGCTTTGGTGGCAGCCGTGGCTTTAGTAGCGGCGCCTACACCCAGCTGGGCAAAAGAGGCAGAACCAATAAGAGTGGCTACGATCAGGGTAAGGGTCATTTTTGTTGCTTTCATAGTTCTAAATGTTTTCGTTTGCATTCATAGAAGGCTGCGGAAAGCAGAAGTTTAAAAGAGCGGTGAAATTTTTTTAACGTTGGTTAACAAAGACCTTTTCTGTAAAAAAGGCCCTAAGACCGGGCAGAAGGCGGAAGGTTTAAAGGGGTGGGGAGAATAATTGGGAAAGGGAGATATATGGTTGATATAGATAATAATTCTATAACCCTATCCACAAAAGCAGCAATGCTCTGGCTTTCGGAATGGCGCACGGATTCCGAGCCCCATGAGAGGCTCCTGCTTTGTAGAAAACCGCATATTAAGAGACAACTGCCCCGTAGGGGCAGATCATTGCATCTTACACTTTCGGGTTGTAGCTTAGAAAGAAAATCGCCATGCCTAACACGTATACACAATTGTACGTGCATTGTGTATTTGCTGTAAAATACCGGGCGGCGCTCCTCCACTCCTCCTGGGACGAACGCCTACGGTCCTATATGATAGCTATCGTCCAAAACAACAAACACAAGGTGCTTGCCATTAACAAC
>DASWYM010000284.1:0-6707 GCA_036404975.1 Chitinophagaceae bacterium | reverse complement strand
ACAGCGTTCCTATTGCACACCAACAGCCTGATAGCACCAGGCATAGATCCTTAGCAGGATGACAAAGTAAAAGTCGATATCGATCACGAGCACTCCAATTGTAACAAGCACAGTTCCGATAGGTATCGGAATCTCACTTCGTTCGAAATGACAAGGCTGGAGAAGTACTGTTCACTGGCACTCCGACAGCTATAGCATCCCTTTCGTTAAGCCTGTGTCACGCACTCGCCAAGGACATTAAGACCTTAATATTGCACGGCTTTATAAAGCATGAACTTAATAGTATTTTGCCCGGTGCAACGCAGGGGCGGCAATAGATGTCAGGTAGTAGGAACAGTCCGCCGCTGCTCTACCTTAGAGCGACACCCGCTAACCATAGAGAAACCGGGTCGTTAAACAGTAACAGCCATGACACTCAAAACCTTCCTACTGGGTACCGCGCTCCTCTGCTGCGCCGCCGCCGGGTACGGCCAGGGTGACTCTCTTGAAGTACTGCAGGTGCGCCTGGCGCCCCTGAACCTGGCGGATCCCTGGACAGGGGTGATACAGGTGGGGGTGCAAAAGCGCTTTACCGAAAGGATCGCGGTGGGGCTGGATTACGGCCTGAAGTGCCGGTTGGATACCCGCTACCGCAATGAGGAGCGGGAGGACTACCGGTACTATAAAGCCAAAGCCGAGTTGAAGTACTACCTTTTCCTGCGGCGCTACAATTACACCAATTTCAAGCGCCCCTACCTGGCCGTGCAGGCTTTTTACTTCCCGCAGCACTACCGCAAGTACAACGACTGGCTGGTGACCCCTGGCAAGGATTACCGGTACGAGTATTCCGACATCGACCGCATAGTGTCGGTGGCCTCCCTGCTGGCGGGCGGCGAGGTGGTAAGGAACAGGATTGTACTGGACTTCTACTTTGGCGGCGGCGTGCGGCGCATCAACATCCGCCACCATATGGTGGGGGCCGTGGAAGCAACCTACCACGATGAGGATTGGGGCGCTAAACTCGACCGGTTTGAAGGCATTACCTTCCGGCCACACATGGTGTGGGGGTTTAAGGTAGGCTACAGTTTCCGGAAGTAAATGCCGGCGGGTGTACCTGAATATAGACCTGCAGGGCATGCTACCAAGCCAACTTCACGTACAGCATGCTGCTTAAGGACCTGGCGAACGCAACAACGGAAACGGAATATATACCCTACAGGAAGGGTATGGTTAACTTAGGTATTGGAGGAGGCGTGATCATCGTACTGAAATGAGCAAAGACTTGAGAATAGAAGAGCCACATGCTCCGGTAAGGATAAAGGATAAGGGAGAACGGCTTAATTTTATAGAGGGTATTAGCGGAACTATTACCCTACCAAAAATAGCCGCCATGAAGCTGGAAGACCTTGGCTATAACGACCAGCTGGAACAATACAGGATCCATCATCACCTGGAAGGTTTTGATACGGGAAGGATCATTGCCGAACACAAAGAGCGCTACATTGCCTGGACCCAAAAGGGCGAGTACGAGGCCGAGATTACCGGCCACCTGCGCTTTATGGCCAACAGCCGCGAGGACTTCCCCGCCGTAGGCGACTGGGTGGCGCTCAAGTCTTTCGAAGGCGGCCCCGCCATCATTCACCACGTTTATCCCCGCTTCTCTACGGTTCGCAGGGGTACGGTAGGCGGGAACAGCAGTGTACAGGTGATCGCCACCAACATCGACTATGCTTTCCTGGTGCAAGCCGTGGACCGCGACTTTAACCTCAACCGCCTGGAACGCTATCTCACCCTTTGCTACGACTCCGGCGTAAAGCCCCTTATCGTGCTGACCAAAACCGACCTGGTGGAAGAGGAGCAGCTGGAAGAGTTAGTGAGCCGCATCCAAGCCCGTATCAAAGATGTGCCGGTGCTGACCATCAGCAACCTTACGCGCAGCGGCTACGACACCCTGATCTCATTCATCCGGCGGGGGAAGACCTACTGCCTGCTGGGCTCGTCGGGGGTGGGCAAGAGTACACTGCTGAATGTGCTCCGGGGCAGCGCCCACATGAAGACGGGCGCTATCAGCGACAGCACCAGCAAGGGCCGGCACGTGACGAGTCACCGCGAGCTGGTGGTGCTCGAAAACGGCGGACTGCTGGTGGACAACCCCGGCATGCGGGAAGTGGGCATAGCCGATGCAGGCAGCGGGCTGGAGACCACCTTTGACACCATCACCCGCCTGGCGAAAAGCTGCCGTTACCGCGACTGCACCCATACCCGCGAAGCAGGCTGCGCGGTGCGGGAGGCAGTGGAAGAAGGCACGCTCGACAGGGCCGCTTACGAGAACTACCTGAAGATGGAACGGGAAAAAACCCATTTCGAAGCCACGGCGGCCGAGCGGCGGCAGAAGGACCGGCAGTTTGGCAAAATGATGAAGAACTACAAAAAGGGGCAGAAGAAACACTGATACCCGCCCGAACGACGTTCAGTGAGGCAGGTTAATGATCATAAGGATCTGGGCTTTCTGGCTCTTATTACTCATCAGGAAGATCAACGTGTTTGTTTATCGTTCCCCATCGTTTCGGCAGCAGATGGTGAACAAACGTTTTCTATTTCTAAAAAAGGGTGGTTTTGTTCAACCATTCTTCGCCGGTCGGTGTTGATAGGCATAAAAACGCAGACTTATGAAAAGAAGCTTCCTGAAGATGTTTGGGTGGATGGCCCTCAGTGTGTTTATTGTTTCGTGCGACAAGGACGATGATGAAGATGAGCAGGCGGCGCAGGCCCAGGTGATGGTGGTGCATGCTTCGCCCAATGCACCGGCCGTGGATGTGCGGGTGAACAACGCCGTTGCCTTAACGAATGTGGCCTTCCCGGCCAACAGTAACTACCTCCCCGTGAACTCCGGCAGCGCCAACATCAAGATCTCGCCGACAGGCACCATGACCTATGTGATCGATGGTAACGTCACCCTGCAACCGAACACGAACTATTCGGTGTTCGCAGTGGACTCGGTAAGCAAGATCAAGCCGGCAGTGGTAGTGGATAATCTTACGGCCCCTGCAGCCGGCAAGGCGCACGTGCGCTTCTTCCACTTCAGCCCCAATGCCCCGGCGGTGGATATTGCCGTGGTGGGCGGACCGGTAGTGTTTTCCAACCGCGTCTTTAACGACCAAGCTACTAATGCGGCACCTGCTGCCTTTACGCCGCTGGATGCCGGCACCTATAACCTGGAAGTGCGGCTGGCCGGTACCACCACAAGAGTACTGAGCCTGCCCAACGTAGCACTCACAGCCGGAAAGATCTACACCGTGTTTGCCAAAGGCTTTGTCGGCGGCACCGGTGCCCAGGCCCTGGGCGCCCAGGTGATCCTCCATAACTAATTAAGACCATCCACTGGAGTAGGGATTAGGGATTGGGGATTGGGGATTGGGGATTAGAAGAGACCGTCAATGCGGTCTCTTTTTTTTATCGGGGATGACACGGATTGAAGAAGGATGGCGCGGATGTGCAAATGTGCGGATGTGAATATATGCAACCTGATGGTTCCCGGGGTTACAAATGAAATGACGGCTTGTAGCTTGAGGCTTGCAGCATCCCACTCACCACTCACCACTCACCTCCCTCAATGCCAGTTCTGGTCGGGCCTTTTGTTCAGCCTGCGGGCGGCATCGATTACATCCTGCAGTTCAACGGGATCAGAGAAGGGATCTTCGTCCAGTTCGGTCACGCGGTTGAGCTCTTTTTGCCAGCGCCGCAGTTCGGCAACATAGGGCTCGCATTCCACGCGCTTCAGTATGTCGCCTTCGGGTACGATATCGCACAGCCCATTGCGCAGCCACACGCCCGTGTGCCAGTCGGGCATATCGACGGCGGGAAATAGACAGACTCCGTGCAGGTCGATGCCCGAGTCCACGGCGGCCAGCGATTCGTCCATTACGTCTCGCAGCCAGTCCTCGCGGCCTTCGTTCATGCCGCTGGTCTCACCAATGATCATGGGCCGGTGATAGCGGTCCCACACCCGGCGCAGCAGGTCGCAGAGCGGCAGGATGCGGTCGTCGTGCGGGTCGAGGGCCTGGTGCGGTCCTTTCTCGCGGTATTCCATCTGGCCGAAGGAGTAGTTGTTGGCACCCACGATATCGAGTATTTCGGGCGAGCCGCCCAACTCGGGGTGCTCCTTGCCACAAATGATGTCCCAGGCAAGGAAGGTGTCCACGTAGGTTTCGTGGCGTGCGGCTTCCTGCTGGTCGGGGCGGTCGCGCGGGGCCACCACCTGCACCAGGGGATCGATATGCACCATGCGGGCAGCAGGCTCTACTTCACGGATGGCTTTCACACCGGTAATAGCGGCTTTGCAGAGCGCCAGGCGGAAGCACTCACGGTCTTCGCGGGTGGTCTTATAAGGAGCCACCCAGCCCCACTCCCCGCCACAGAAAGCAAAGAAGGTGATTTCGTTGATGGGGGTGAAGCAATGAGGCCCATGCAACTTCGGGATCACGTAGGCCGCGGCGGCCCTGCAGTAGGTAGCAAAGCGTTCCGTAAAGGCATCGGTGAAGGGGTCAAGGTCATCGGGATAGCCGTAGTGGCACAAGTCCCAGATGGGCAGGATCTTCTGTTTCTGCATGGCTTCGATCATCGGATCGATGAGTGAGAAGTCGTACACGCCCCCTTTGTCCACCAGCGGCCAGGGAATACCTTCGCGCGACACGGCAATGCCCAGGTGGCGCAGCAGCTCGTAATCTTTCATGACAAAGCGGTCGTGCTGGGTTTCGGCCACCAGGTTGCGACGCTTTTGGTCCTTCCACAGGAAGGTGGAGCACTCAAATCCCGAGATAAAGAAGGTGGGGAAGATGCCGGGGCGTTGGGCCATAAGGGATGTTTTGGCAGGAAGGTATAAATGGCGTGCCAGAGGAGGGGAGTTTGAGAGGGAGTAGGGATTGTGAATCAGGCAATCTTTTCTTGTTGCGTTGCTCGTTGACACTTCTCATCACTCATTACTCATCACTCATTTATAGACCCAAAACAGGAAGAAATAGGAAACTTACACCCATCTGGATCCACCCTACTTCTTAACACCACATTGCTTCAGGAACTTTGTGTTAGATAGCAGAAAGCGCTATTCGTTACCGGCACCTGGGATGTGTGTCAATTTGCGAATTAGTAAATGTGAGAATGAGCATCCCGGTAGCGATCAGGAGTGCGAATGAGGAAAGGTCGGGAAGTCCTTCTGCGACCTCCGGGTGGGGAATATGGGAAAAGAAAGGATAAGATGGGATAAGATGGGAAGAAAAGGAACCGGGGTTTGGAAAGGGGGTAGCGGGGAGTGTATCTTAGGGAGGGATTAGGGATTAGGAATTGGGTTTCGATAGCTATCGGAGTAGGGATTAGGAGAGCTGGCGGGTTTTGATCGTTCAGAGGGACGGTCAGAGACGAGGCAGCGGAGGATAAAATGATTTTCTCTGCTTGGAGCTTGAAGCTTGGAGCTTGTGGCTTGAAGCTTCTCTTTTTAGTTCTTTGACATTGCGGATCTGTGACTGATGGGGACCTGGGTTGCAGATTAGGGAAGGTCCCTGGGTAATGTAGGAAGCCTGGGCTTTTCACCATTGACCATTCAGAACCCGCCCCGACAGATGGGATAAAGGCGGCAAAGCAAACGCTTCCTGTTTACCTTCGCAGCGTAACCTGCATAGACCATGAAGCCATTAGAACTACCCCCTACCATCCGCACGGCACGGCCAGACGAAGTGACCAACCCGAACGCAGAGATCCTGAAGCGGCTGAAGGCCCGCGAAGAGGCTACTATAGTGGAAGGCTATACGCTGCAGCCCAACCCGGAAGCAGGAGCGCCCTTCCGCTTCTTTAGCGAGATCAATATCGATAACTCCCGGCTGTGGGATTTGTTCGGTGCGTTGGTACGGACGCTGCCCGCAGATGTCTGCCTTATTTACGGGCACATCGATGACGAGCCGGTGTATGGGCGGTATATGGCAAAGGAAGAAGTACTGCAAAAGCTGGCTCCCTACCAATTGGAGCTGACACAGGACGGCTTCCTGGAGTTCGGTGTCATTTACCAGGACAACGAGCAGTTGCAGGAAGTATTTATCAAAAGGGCCAAGTACGTGCAGTACTGGGGCGTGGACGAGGCACCTTTCCTTGGGGTGATGCAGGAGGCTGGACTTATCCAGGTGGAAGGACTAAACTTTATTGACGATTTCCCACTGGCCACCGAGCCTTTAAAAGTTCACCGGCCGGAAGCAGGAGAAACGGACGAAGTGCTGAAGTCCCTGGAAGCGCGTTTTGGTTTCGGGGTGTAAGGTCATGCACCTGAGAGTTTAACTATAGACTGTGGACTCTACCAAACGAAAATGCCCGGGACCTTCCAGCCCCGGACATTGATTGTTCATATAGCAGAGAAGTTATTGCTCGAAGTCGAAGCGGTTGCGGTCCTGGTACTCCTGGAAGCGGCGCTGGTCACCGTAAGGTCCCTGGTACTGCGCATCGCCAAAGCCCAGGATCGGCATGAACACAAAGCCCAGAAGAGCCAGTCCTGCCGTAAAGCCTTCGTCCTTACCAAAGCTCTTCGACAGCATGTTCAACGTCCAGATGGCAAACACGAGGTTCACGAAGGGAACGAGATAAAGCAGCAGCCACCAGCCCGGCTTGCCGGTGATCTTCAACAACACATAAATGTTGTAGATAGGAATGATGGCAGCCCATCCCGGCTCACCAGCTTTTTCAAAAAC
>DASWYM010000283.1:0-12015 GCA_036404975.1 Chitinophagaceae bacterium | reverse complement strand
ACACAATTACTTTTACCAACTCAACCATATATAAGGCTGAAAAAGTAATTACTAGCAAGAATAACTCCAGCAAGATTTTAATAGCAAATTGTACTTTCAATGAGGTACTGAAAGGAGGTTCATCTTATTACTTTATTGATTACAGCACTTCTGGAACCAATGAAGTTTCGGGTGGCATTGAAATCAATAATTCCATTGTTGGTATTGGAAAAGTCAGTGGTGATGTAACTGCAATAAGAGGTATACGAGTAGGGGCTGGAACTGCCATAACGGTATCTAACACATACAAGACATCCGATTATACAATCCAGGCTCTGCAATCTCCAATTCCGAACCTGATCCCTTACAATGGGACTTCCACGGATCTTTGGCAAGATCCTTATAATGGTGATTTCAGGATCAAGGATGCCACATTCGCAGGAAAGAGTTCTGCAGGTGACCCGCGGTGGAGACCTTAATTTTTAGAAAGGTATGGGCTCCGGCTCATACCTTTTACTTTTTACAATTTTTTCCTTAAAAGATCAACATTTCGCAAGTTGCACATTTTACGTCCGCCAAAATGATTGCTAGAATTGACCTGCTATCTATTGAATTTCGCCTATATAACCATACCATTAAAATCTTTCAAATGCGATTTAAGCATATTCATAGAAAATCATTCAGCATCATACTGACCAGCACGTTCTGTTTCCTTATGTTTGCCTGTGCGCAACAGAAAAGGACATTAATAAGTATTACTGATGAACCAGCTTTAGCCTTCCCCGGCGCGGAAGGGTTTGGAAAATACACTACCGGCGGAAGGGGAGGCGAAGTGGTGGTGGTGACCAACCTGAATGACAGTGGCGAAGGTAGTTTTCGGAAGGCAGTGCAGAAAAATGGTCCCAAGATCATTGTCTTTGCAGTATCCGGTACTATTCACCTCGAGTCTCCATTAAATATAAAAGGTAATACGACCATTGCCGGCCAAACAGCAGCCGGCGATGGCATCTGCCTGGCCGACCAGCCAGTAAAGATTGGAGGAGATAACGTTATTATCCGTTATATGCGCTTCCGGATGGGCGACCGCCACCAGAACCAGGGACAGACAGTAGGCGCTGGTCATGATGATGCGTTTTCAGCCTATAAGAAAAAGAACATCATCATCGACCATTGCAGTATGAGCTGGAGCACCGATGAAGTTTTCAGTGTATACGGCGGTGACAGCACCACGCTTCAGTGGAACCTTATATCCGAACCCCTTAACTATTCCTATCATTTTGAAAAAGGCGATAAAGATTTTGAAAACCATGGCTACGGCGGCATCTGGGGTGGGAGACACCTGACTGCCCATCATAATCTTTTTGCTCATTGCGTGAGCCGTACACCCCGCTTTGATGGAATCCGGAATGTTCCGGAAGAAAATGTGGACCTCCGCAACAATGTGATTTACAACTGGGCGCAAAATAATGCCTACGCTGGTGAAGGCGGCACCTACAACATCGTCAATAATTACTACAAGTATGGTCCTGCTACGAGTAAGAAAGTACAGTTCCAGATAGTTAATCCTTTCGATAAGGCTCCGGAAATACCATTCGGCAAATTTTATGTGTCGGGTAATTACGTGGATGGCTCGGCTGAGGTAACGAAGAATAACTGGCAGGGCGTAAAGGTTGGAAACAACAATACAGGCAATCCGAAGCAGGTGAAACTGGCCTCCCCATTTGCTGTAGTTCCTGTACCTACCCAATCAGCGGAAGAAGCTTACCAGAGCATCCTGGAAAGTGTAGGTGCTGTTCTGCCCAAACGCGATACGCTGGATCAGCGGATCCTCAATGAAGTGCGTACCCGTACCGGGAGGATCATTGACGTCCAGGGGGGGTATCCTCATGGCACCTCGTACGAAGTGAGTAAAACTGCCTGGCCGGTACTTCAATCCAAAGAAGCTTCCAGGGACAGCGACAGCGACGGTATGCCCGATGCCTGGGAAGATAAGAATGGCCTGAATAAGCAAGACCCGGCAGATGCTTCTAAAAACAGTCTGCACAAGCACTACACTAATATTGAAGTATACATAAACAGCCTTTTTGTTTAATAACTAAATGCTTGCATCATGGAACGCAGGAACTTTTTAAAAAATACATCGCTTGCCTCAGCAGGTATCCTGTTGGCGCAAACACCTTTTTCAGCCTTTGCTGCCGGCTCCGGCAGGAAACGGGTAGCCATGGTAGGCACCGGTCACCGCGGCACGGGCTTCTGGGGAAAAACGGTAGTCGAGAATTACAGCGATGTCGTTGAGTTTGTCGGCTTATGTGATATCAACCCGGGACGACTGGCTTTTGCCAAAACACGGATGGGTGTACAATGCCCCACCTTTACGGACTTCAACACCATGATGAAATCCGTAAAGCCGGAAATGGTGATTGTGACGACCATGGATTCGAACCATGATCAGTTTATCATAAAGGCTTTAGAAATGGGCGCCGATGTAATTACAGAGAAACCCATGACTACCGATGAAATAAAGTGCCGGGCTATACTGGATGCGGAAAAAAAGACAGGACGCAAAGTAACAGTGGCTTTCAACTATCGTCATGGTCCGCACATGATGAAGATCAAGGAGATGCTGGCGGCCAACCGGATTGGTAAAGTAACCTCGGTTGACTTCAACTGGATGCTGAATGTATACCATGGAGCTGATTACTTCCGGCGCTGGCATGGCATCACCGCTAAAAGCGGCTCGCTGTGGGTACACAAAGCTACCCACCACTTTGACCTCGTAAACTGGTGGCTGAACTCCGAGCCGGTGGAAGTGCTCGCTACCGGCAGCCTGGAGCACTATGGAAAGAACAATTCGTTCCGGGGAGTAAAGTGCCGCGGATGTGCATTCAAGGATAAGTGCAAGTTTTACCGCGATATCACTACCGACGAGTGGCTCAATAATCTATATGTGAAGAATGAACACTTCGACGGCTACCTTCGTGATGGCTGTGTATGGCGCGAAGAGATCGATATTTACGACAAGATGGCGGCGCATATAAAGTATGCCAACGGCGTAACCGTAAACTACAGCCTGACCACTTATTCTCCTTACGAAGGCTGGCGCATCGCCTTTAACGGCTTTGACGGCCGGATCGAGACCTGGCAGGATATCCCGTACCAGGAAGCGGCTGTCGTCAACCAGGAGCAGCGCCATGCTCTTGAAATGTCGCAGGACAAAGATGCCCTGCCCGGCCAGTTCAGAGACATCATGGTCATGGATAATTTTGCTAAGGAACACGACATCATCAAAGTGCCACAATACGCCGGTGGTCATGGTGGCGGGGACAAGCGGATGCACAACCGCATCTTCCGCAACCCGGCCGACAACCCGTTCCATATCCTGGCGGGCACCCGCGAAGGCGCCATGTCGCTGCTCATAGGCGTAGCTGCCCGCAAGAGCATCGAACAAAAAAGAGCTGTTAAAATCAGTGAGTTGACCGACCTGAAGCCCCTGGCTGTTCGTCATAAAGTATAATCGGTATGAAACGAAATAACTGGTTCCTGGCCTCCCTGTTTCTCCTGACGGCCTTTGCCTTACCGCCCAAAAAGCGAATAACGGTGTGGCTGATAGGAGATTCAACAATGTCGGTCAAAGAAGTGAAAGCATATCCCGAGACTGGTTGGGGTATGCCTTTTGCTCACTTCTTTGACTCCACGGTCAAAGTGGACAACCGGGCAAAGAATGGCCGCAGTACCAAATCGTTCCGTGCAGAAGGATTATGGAAGCCGGTGGTTACTAACCTGAAGGAAGGTGACTATGTTTTTATACAATTCGGACATAACGATGAAGGCAAGGAAAAGATAGGCCGCTATACTACACCAGACGAGTTCAGGGCTAACCTCACGGCCTATGTTGCGGAATCCCGTGGCAGGAAAGCGATTCCTGTCCTGGTTACACCAGCCGCACGCAGGAAGTTCGATTCCACAGGTGCTATTATGGAATCGCACCCTATATATTCTGATGTGGTCAGGAGGGTGGCAAAAGAGCAGGGTGTCCCCCTGATCGACCTCGACCGCAAAAGCCAGGAGTTGCTACAGCAGTTCGGAGCGGAAAACTCCAAATGGCTGTTTAATCACCTGGCGCCTAAGGAACATCCCAACTACCCGGACGGCCGGCAGGACGATACCCATTTCAATGACCTTGGCGCCCGCAAAGTAGCCCAGCTGGTACTGGCGGAAATCAGGACCTTGAACCTGGAGCTGGCGAACCGTATTGTGAAGCCCCCGGCAAAAAAATAAGTAACTACTACAATGCAGCGACTCATTAAGTTATTGGTTTGTAGCACCGCCCTTATTCTGGCGCTGTCGTTTACCTTACCGCCCAAAAAAGTTAAGGTATGGCTGATTGGCGACTCTACGGTGTGTTTGTATGAGCCCCAAAGAACGCCATTAACCGGCTGGGGTATGCCTTTCGCTCATTTTTTTGATTCGTCGGTAATAATAGAAAACCACGCCAAGGGAGGCCGGAGCACCCGGACGTTTATCAGTGAAAACCGGTGGAAGGCTGTGGAAGAGGATTTGGAGGAAGGGGATTATGTACTGATCCAGTTTGGCCACAATGACGAAGCAAAGGAAGAAAAGTACAGGGACCGCTACACGCCGGTACCGGATTATAAAACCAATCTCGCCCGGTTCATTACGGAAAGCAGGGCAAGAAAAGCGCTGCCCGTTTTGATCACCCCGGTAACCCGCAGGAAGTTCGACAAGGAAGGAAAGATCATGGAAACGCATGCGGAGTATACCGCAGCCATGTACGAAGTGGCCAAAGAGCTCCATGTTCCACTCATAGACCTCGACGCTAAAAGCAGGGAACTGTTGCAACAGTTTGGCCCTGAAGGTTCGAAACACTTGTTCATGAGCCTGGAACCCGGCGAACATCCCAATTACCCGGAAGGGCTGAATGACAACACGCACTTCAACGAGTTTGGTGCGCGCAAGATAGCTTCACTCGTGTTGGCGGGCATCAGGGACCTTGACCTGGAGTTGGGCAAAAGAGTAGTTCAGGCTTCGGTAAAAAAATAGAGAGGTATCACGATGAAGAAACTGGCTTTCATACTTTTCGTCATTGCCTGGAGCAGCACGACCAGCGCCCAGCAATTTATTCCCCTGTGGCCGGAAGGAAAGAAACCCAACTCAAACGGGTTGGTTGTAAAGGACAGTCTTTACAACGAAAGGATCTGGAAGGTAGGAACACCGGGCATTTATGCTTTTCCTGTGGGCAAGTCGGAGAACAAAGGCTCCGCCGTACTTATTTGTCCCGGGGGCGGTTACGAGCGGCTTTCGCACCTGTACAATGGTTTCAACTTTGCCCGCTGGTTCAACACCCTGGGAATAAATGCCTTCGTGTTGATCTATCGCCTCCCGCACCAACAGGACCTGCTGCAGCGACAGCTGGCGCCGCTGCAGGACGCCCAAAGAGCCATGAAACTCATCAGGGCCAACGCCCGGCAGTGGAACCTGCAGCCCGGTAAAATAGGGGTGATGGGGATTAGTGCCGGAGGACACGTGGCCAGCACCCTGGGCACTCACCTGGATGATGTTTCGGGCATAAAAGATTCGCTGGATAAAATAAATTACCGGCCCGACTTCATGGTCCTGCTTTCACCGGTGATCACCATGGGACGGTTTACACACCCCGGCAGCCGGAAACATTTTCTGGGGCCCGATACTACCAAAGCGAATATTGAACGATATTCGAACGAACGGCAGGTATCGGCGGCAACCCCACCGGCCTTCCTCGTTCATGCCCTGAACGACAGCTCCGTATCGGTACGCAACAGCCTTCTTTTTTACGAGGCACTTTTAAATCAAAAGGTCGATGCCAGCATTCATATTTTTCCTGAAGGAGGGCATAACATCAAGTTGGTAGATAACCCGGGCTCAACCGATCTTTGGCTGAACCTGCTGGAACTGTGGTTGAACGAAAACCGGTTTGTGGTTCCCAACAAATAAGTGAACCAGCTCCATAAACCTTTAAAACACTATGAAAAGAGTCCTGTTATTTATAAGTGTAATGGCTTCCCTGGCTTCTACAGCCCAAAAGGGGAAGATCGTTGTTGCCCAGGATGGTACCGGACAGTACCGCACGGTACAGGCAGCCTTTGATGCAGTTCCCTTATCCAATAAAAAGCGGGTTACCATTTATATAAAAAACGGCATTTACCCCGAAAAGCTGCACCTGGACTCTTCGAAGAACTTTGTCACGCTCATAGGTGAGGATAAATTCAAAACCATACTTACCTACAATGACCATACGGGTAAAGTTTCACAGAAGGGCGATACGATCAATACCCACACATCGGAGAGCTTCCTGGTGAAGGCCAATGATTTCAAGGCAGAGAACCTGACCTTTCAGAATAATGCCGGCTTTTCTGCCGGGCAGGCCGTAGCGGTCCAGGTGGCCGGCGACCGTGCCATCTTCCGGAACTGCCGCTTCCTGGGTTTCCAGGACGTGTTGTTCACCTCTAATCCAGCCAGCCAGCAGTATTATGAGCATTGTTATATCGAAGGAACCACCGACTTTATTTTTGGATCTTCCACAGTATGGTTCCAGCAGTGCCATATCCACAGCAAGAAAAACTCGCACGTCACCGCAGCTTCCACGCCAAAAGAAAGCGCGTTTGGATATGTATTCAATGACTGCGTGCTAACAGCCGACACGGTGCTGAAGAATGTATCTCTTGGGCGGCCTTGGCGGCCTTATTCCAGCGTGGCCTATCTCAATACCTATATCGACAGGCATATTATCGCCAAAGGCTGGGATAACTGGCGTAACCCTGAAAACGAAAAGACTGCCCGCTATGCGGAATACAACAATTACGGCCCCGGGGCCCGCACAGACAAAAGAGCGGGCTGGGCCCGGCAGCTAACCGACCAGCAAGCCCGGCGATACACGTTGAAAAACGTATTTCCCAACTGGAATCCTAAAGCGAATTAATGCGTCCTTACTTCTTTATACTGTTTCTACTTCTGGGTACTGTTCCAGGCTTTTCACAGAAAGCGTTCAATGTACTGGACTGGAAGACTGATGTGTCTGTCAACACCCACCTTGTACAGCAGATGCAGGACCAATACGAGCAGCGCCGGGCCGAACTTACGAAAGCCCTGGCCAGCCAGCGTGGTATGGACGCCTACCAGCGCGAGGTGCGCAGGAAATTCAGGACCTTGCTGGGCGAACAACCCACCCGGGGACCATTGAATCCTAAAATCACGGGACAACTACAGGGGGATGCCTACCGCATTGAAAAGGTGGTGTATGAAAGCTTTCCCCGACACCACGTCACGGCTAACCTTTATGTGCCCCGGGGTAAAGGTCCTTTCCCAGCAGCCCTGCTTCTTTGCGGTCATGAGGATGCGGCCAAAGCCACGGAGTCGTACCAGAAGACGGCGATACTGCTGGCGAAAAACGGGTTTGTGGTCCTGGTGGTCGATCCCATCTCACAGAGTGAGCGTCACCAGCTCCTGGATGCCAGCGGCAAACCCAGGACAAGAGGTGGCACTACGGAACATACACTGCTGAATGAATCGTCGAACCTGGTGGGCACCTCCGCACCTGCCTATGAGTTATGGGACAATGTGCGAAGCATGGATTACCTGGTCAGCAGGAGAGAGGTCGATACGACGAAGATAGGCTGCCTCGGCAACTCGGGAGGTGCCATTCAGGCAATATACTTTGCAGCTTATGATCCAAGGGTAAAGCTGGTGGTGCCCTGCAGCTATCTGGCCACCCGGGAGCGGACCCTGGAGCTCACCGGTCCTGCCGATGGATGTGCCCAGATCCCGGGTGAAGGAGCGGCCCGCCTGGAAATGAGTGACTACCTTATTGCTGCCGCGCCACGCCCTATACTGGTGCTCGCCGGCCGCTTCGACTTTATTGATTATAGGGGGACTGAAATAGCATTTAACGAATTAAAGCAGGTGTATGCAACCCTGGGCGCCCCCCAAAAGCTCCAGCTTTTCACCTACGACGACGGGCACGGCATCTCCCAGCCCAAAAGAGAGGCAGCCGTAACCTGGTTCAGAAAGTGGTTCTACAATGATTCACGACCTGTAAAGGAAGGCGCCCTTCAGGTCTTTACCGGTAAAGACCTGTTTGCTACTACTTCGGGACAGGTGCAAAACGAATTCCCGGGTGAAGTATCCATCGCCCAAAGAAACCAGAACCTTTATGATTCATTAGCCAGCAACCGGAAGAGGTTCCTCGCACTGGATAAGAACGGGGTACAGGATACAATCAGGGCGCTCCTGGCAATAGGAAATAGTAAATGCAGCGTACAGGCCTCTCCCGCAGGTAAAGCGGTTAAAGATTCCCTGGTCTACGACAAATTGATTCTGCGCAGGCAGGGTGAAATTCCTTTGCCCCTTTTAATCAGCTACCCGGCAACACCCAAAAAGGTTCTGTTGTGGATTAACGGGAAAGGGAAAAACATCCTGGCGGACAGCACCGCTTTGATCCGCTCGTACAGGCAACAGGGTTATGCCGTAGTACTGGCTGACCTGCGGGGCCTGGGAGAGACCGAAGACAAGGCCGAGCTGAATGATCCGAAGTATTTTAACCGGGAATACCGCAATGCCATGCTGGCACTGCATACAGGCCATCCCATAGTAGGACAACGGGTGACGGATATCATTACCCTCCTGGATTATTTAGGAACAAACAGCCGCCTTTCCGGTTTGCCTATAGAAGTACATGCCTCCGGGTGGGCAGCTGTACCGGCCCTGCACGCCGTGGCGCTGGACGAAAAGATTAGCAGCCTGGATCTTTATCATTCCGTCCGGTCGTACAAAGAAGTGCTGGATGATCCAACCGGTAAAGACTGGTACTCAATTGTAGTGCCCGGGGTGTTAAAATATTACGACCTGCCCGACCTGGTACAACTGGCAGGAAAGGACAAAGTTCAATTTCGTTAGAGATAAACGTTCGCTGAGAAAATCAAGAGCATATGCAAGGAAAGAAGATCGCAATGTATTTACTGGCAGGTTGCCTATATGGCTTTTCTGCACCGGCCCAAAACCCGGGCGCCTTGTCCAAAGTTTGGGTGGCTGACCTGGGCAACGGTACCTACAAAAATCCTATACTCCACGCCGACTACAGCGACCCTGATGCGATTCGCGTAGGAGAGGACTTCTATATGACCTCTTCTTCGTTTGAAGATGTACCCGGGCTCCCCATACTCCATTCCAAAGACCTGGTGAACTGGAAACTCATTGGCCATGCCCTGAAGCGCCAGCCGCCGTTCGAGCACTTTTCCGTTCCCCGTCACGGCGAAGGGGTTTGGGCACCGGCTATCCGCTACCATAAGGGCGAGTACTACATCTACTATCCGGACCCGGACTTCGGGATCTATCTCACCAGGGCAAAGCATCCTGCCGGTCCCTGGAGTGACCCGGTGCTGGTGGAAGGAGGGAAGGGACTTATCGATCCCTGCCCCTTATGGGATGATGATGGCAATACCTACCTGGTGCACGCCTATGCCGGCAGCCGCGCCGGTATCAAAAGTATTATCGTGGTAAAGAAGATGAACCGCGAAGGTACCCGCGTGGTTGATGAAGGCAGGCTCGTCTACGACGGTCACGAGTTGGATCCCACCATAGAAGGGCCTAAGTTCTACAAGCGCAATGGCTATTACTACATTTTTGCCCCGGCAGGTGGAGTAGCTACGGGCTGGCAGCTCGTTCTGCGTTCCCGCAATGTGTATGGCCCTTACGAGCGAAAAGTGGTGATGGACCAGGGCAATACGCCTATTAACGGCCCCCACCAGGGTGCCTGGGTAACCACCCCCACCGGCGAGGACTGGTTCCTGCATTTCCAGGATAAAGAAGCTTATGGGCGTATCGTTCACCTGCAGCCCATGAAATGGGTGAAGGATTGGCCGGTTATAGGCATGGATAAGGATGGAGATGGAAAGGGCGAACCGGTACTGGTGCATAAAAAGCCCCATGTGGGAAAGACGAGGCCGCTGGCAACCCCGCCGGAATCCGATGAGTTCAATGGAGGAACTCCTGGCCTGCAGTGGCAATGGCACGCCAATCCTAAAGCGGTGTGGAGCTTCCAAAACGGCGGCAACCTGAGGCTTTTTTCAGCCCAGATGCCCGACAGCGCCCGCAATCTCTGGGAAGCGCCCAATGTGCTGCAGCAAAAACTCCCGGCTGAAGAGTTCAGGGCCACCACCAGGATGACCTTTACCCCCAATGCCAAACTGGAGGAGGAAACTGCCGGCCTGGCCATTATGGGCTTAAGCTATGCCCGCCTGGGACTGGAGAAGAAAAAGGACGGAATTTATCTTGTTTATGCAGCGTCGAAGGATGCAGGCAAAGGAGCAGCCGAAGTGGAAAAGAGTGCCCTTAAAATGGCCGGCAACACTATCTTTCTACGGGTGGATGTGCGCAAGGGAGCTATTTGCACCTTTAGCTATAGCCTGGATGGGAAGGAGTTTAAAGCGGTAGGCGAACCATTTACTGCAGAAGTTGGCCGCTGGAAGGGAGCCAAAGTGGGACTATTCTGTACCAGAAAAACCGTTACCAATGATGCCGGCTATGCAGACTTCGACTGGTTCCGTATAGAACCTGTGATCCCCTAGATTAGTTGATGGATAGTTATTACGCCCTCCTGTGTGCAAGCAGGAGGGCGCTTTTGTGTAACGACCTTTGTAATTTGTTAAAGTAGTTCAAACAAAACTGTCTTTTTACGTCTGCCCAAAGCCTTGGGTATCGGAAATGCTATCAGCTCAAACGCAGTACAGTAAAGCGTTTCAGCGGATCTGCATCCATTTGCCTGATGTAATTTTTAGTATAACATATAATAATTCTCCCATCTTTCCATGGTATTTTTGATTTCGAAACAGATAACTGACAGGAACTGAAGCCTAAGACCGATCCGACTACTAGTTTTATTCCTATTCAAATTGCCCGTAAACGCTACCATCTTCTGTTTCTACCGCTGATCCTTTGAATCACACCTAAGAAAAGCCCCGGTTAGTCAATCGTGATCAAAATATAAATGAGAATATATGCAACATCATTCAACCACAAGACAAGAAACAGCTACTGCCACCGCTTTACTATTAAGTGTCGTTAAAGAACAGGAATCTAAGCCAGCCACAGAAACTTTTCACCTGCACGTGGTAACTTCCAGGAACACCAAAACCGCCACCCACTACAGCTACCACCCGGCCCATCGCTATACCCGTGATGATAATGGAGGCAGCTACGAAGGCCTGTAATGACAACCAATCCGGGCAGCCCCGTACTGCCCGTGTCACTGGTTGACCATCCATATGATCCTACCCACTATCCGTCTTAAGCTGAGTTCTACTGTTACAGCTTTCCCGTTCCCAGTTTAACTCGTTTGCACTTTATCCGGTCCCTTTCTATTTTACAGGAATACCAACTGTCCCTTTTGCAATACCCGCTTATTTTACCTTGCTTGCCTTATTATTTATCAGCGAAAAGCTAAGAACCTGCATTATCCTGCGGGCTCCTCACCAGGACATTACAGCATTATTACTATACACCAATTCTGCCAGCACTCCTGTGCCAGCAGCCATTCCTTACTTCCTAAAAATCAGGTAGCATCATTGCTCACCTTGCCCCAGGGCCCAAGCTTTCCACGCAATTACTGCAACCTTACTCCATGGTAACAGCATAGTAACAGTATAGTAACGCTATAGGAACAGTATCTCTACCCCGCCTCACAACCGCATCTCGGCCGCATCCCGCCCCCCTCCCGGCCGCCTGTATAAGGGGCGGCTGAGAGGCGGCCGCCAGGCAGCCCAGACCGGGCTGAGGGGCAGCCTAAATATACTGTTCCTATAGCGTTACTATGCTTTCTCTATACTGTAGCTATAGCGTAACCTGCCTTTTACGGTAAAGAATATGCCCTCCAGGTAAGGAGCGCGGCTTCTTTGGCCACGCTTACATGGATTATGCCGCTATCAATTTATGCAGCGGGTTGAGGTTTCGATAGCTATAGGGATGAGCTGTTGCGGAATAGCACGC
>DASWYM010000282.1:0-11903 GCA_036404975.1 Chitinophagaceae bacterium | reverse complement strand
CTGCGTCCGCTTTTTGAAGAAAATGATGCGCAAAGAAGTGGAAACCGTCTTCAGTGAAATAACAGCCCGTATGCCCCGCTCCATCCATGCCGTCACCGAGCAGGGCTTCCTGCTCAAAGTAGCTCTGTTCGTTATCGCCTTCGCCTTTGAACAAATGGCCTAACTGGCAACTTGGGTTTGTAGCTTCTCTTTTAGTTCTTTGACATTGTGGATCTGCGGGAGATGGGGACCTATTCCGTGGATTATGGAAGGTACCGGTTCCCGGTCCTTAGTCGGGAGACTAAGGACAACAGGGATTAGGAATTAGGAAGAGAGAACGCGGATCTTTATGATTATTAAGATTTGTGATGATCATAAGGATCATAAGAATCCGCGTTCCCTTCTCTCACGTCTCACGTTCATCATTCCGCTTTCACCACCTTGGAGCGCTGGGAGACGCCGTTCTCGTTGATGGCTTCGACCTGGAAGTAGTAGGGCTTGTGGCTATCCATGCTCTTCATCCAGTACTCGTTGTTCGAGTGCACCATGATGCAGGTGTAGAGTTTGTCGGGGTGAGTACCGTAGTAGATGTTGTAGGCAAAGGCATTGTCCACGGGCCGCCACTTGATAAAGGCGCTGCGCTTGTCCTTCTCCGTGCGCAGGACGATGAAGTCTTTCACATCGGTGGGTTTGGCGCCGTTGCCGTTACCGAACACGCGCAGGCCGGAGATGGCAAACTTGCCCGTGGGCATGTGCACGTTCTCGAGCCGGATGTAGCGGGCCTGCACGGGGCGCTCCAGCTCTACGTAGTCGTGGGGCACGTCGGTGCGGTTCTGACTCTTGTCGACCAGCACGTTCCACTTGCGGCCGTCGGTGGAGTAACTGAGGAGGTATTGGTGGTACTGCCCGTTCACCTTACCGAGGCGGTTCGTATCCACGTCCTGGTCGGCATAGTTGATCTGCACGGCGTTGACGCGCGACACGCTGCCCAGGTCGGCCTGGATCCACTCGCCCCTGTTGCCGGTGGCGGCGCTCCAATAGGTTTTGGTCAGCTCGTCCACCGCGCCGTTGGGGAGGTAACCGCCAAGGGTAGACGACACCTGCACGGGCTTGTTGTAGTTGAGCAGCATCCAGCCGGTGAAGTAGGGGGAGGGGGCATAGCCGTTGGGCTTCTTCTTATCCACCCCGCTGGGAATGTAGTGGGGGTAGTCGCCAAAGGCGGTATTGCACCACATGACGCCGTCCTTGTCGAAGCCCGTGGGCCACATCGCGATGCGGCGCTCGAAGGTGTTCTTGACCGACACCACGGTAGTGGCCACGTGCCACCAGCGATTATCGTTGTCCTTAAAGGTGGCGCCATGACCGGCACCGCGCACGTAGCCGCCCAGCTTATAGCTCAGGGGGTCGGAAGCCGGGGTCCAGGGGCCGAGGGGGCTGTCGCCCACCAGCAGGCCGTCGGCATAGCCGCTGAACTCGGTGCCGGGAGCGCCGTACTGCAGGTAGTACTTTCCGTTATACCTGGTGAGGTGCGAGCCTTCGATAAAGGGATCAAGGAAGGTGTTGTCCATGTGCTCGCCGAAGCGCTGCCAGCCGTAGCGCCAGGGCTCCAGCACGTACATCTCCTGGCGGGTGCCGATGGGCTCCATTGTGGTGCGGTTCAGCTCGATACCATACATGGGCCACTTGTTGGAGGAGCCGTTGTACATGTAGAGGCGGCCATCGTCATCGGTAAAGAAGGAAGGATCCCAGCCGCCGATCCCGAAGGAATCGACCAGGGGCTTCCAGTCATCCACCTTAGGGTTGGTGCTCATCCAGATGGTGAAGTCGCGGGTATAGGTAGAGCCGAAAACGATCATCGTGTCGCCGATGATGCCCACGCCGGGGGCGCACAGTTCGTCGTAGCCTTCGTTCCAGGGGCGCAGGAAGCGGCGGGAGACAAAGTTCCACTTCAGCAGGTCGGGGCTCCACCAGTAGCCCCACTGGTTGGTGGAGAACAGGTAGTAGTCGCCCTTGTAGTTGACGATCACCGGGTCGGCGGTGGCGCGGTGGCGGCCCCACTCGCTGAAGTTGGGGATGGGCGTATAGCCGTAGTCGATGTTCAGGGGGTTGCAATAGGTTTTCTGCTGGGCGGTGGCAGAAAGGCCGGCAATCGCCAACAGCAGGAATAAGGTCAGGCGTTTCAACATGCTCCTAGGTTTGTGGGGAGTAAAGGTAGGAACAAGGAAGAAGCTGCAAGCTGCAAGCCACAAGCTGCAAGACGGAAGTTTCGAGTTGTGAGCTGCGAGCTGCGAGAAGAGAAGGGTGAGACACAAAGTACAAGGGTCAAGCAGGGAATGAATGATGAGTGATCAGTGATGAGTGGTGAGTGGTGAGTGGTGAGTTGGATCGTGAAGGGAGTGAATGGGCCTGAAGCCGGGCCGGGTTTCTTCAGCCTCATCATTGCGCGGGCGGAGGTGTATTGCGGCTTAGTTCGTAGGTGCGTTGGCCCACCTGCCGGATGCGGCAGGCCGTAGCAGCAGCTAAGCGCTGGAGGGCGCCAGGCATGAGTTCTTCGTTGAACGTTATGGTCACCCGCTGGACCGACAGGGCAGCAGCCTCTTCGGGACGCAGCTTCAGTGTTACACCGTAATAATTCCCGAGGGCGGCGGCTACCTGCGGCAGGGGTACGTCGTTGAAGACCAGCATACCGGTTTGCCAGGCCCTGTAGTTGGCATCGCTGTTCCGCCCCTTGGAGATCTCGGCGCCGGAGAGCACACCCCGCTCTCCTGCCGCCAGCACAACGGCCAGGGATGTGTCTTTAGCCAATCGGAGGCGGACACTGCCGGCTTGCACTACCACGCGCACAATGTCACGGCGCTCATCGACGAGGAAGGAAGTGCCCAGCACGGCAACTTCGGCCGCCCCGGCAGTGATAAGAAATGGTTTAGCGGGACTATGTTGGACTTCGAAGAAAGCCTCGCCTTCGAGCGTTACGGCTCGGCGCTTTTCGCCGTAGGGACGGCGGTATTGAAGCCGGGAGCCCTGGCGCAGGTGGGCGGTGCTGCCGTCGGGCAGGCGAACGCTTTTAACCCCGGTGCGGGCCACCACCGTTTCCGTTCCCCACCGGTGGCTGACCAGCCACCAGCCCGAGAGCACCAGCAGCAGGGAGGCAGCCACGGAAAGGACCAGGTGCCGCGGAGGCGGTGTGGGAGCGGGGGGCTTTGCCAGCCCGCCGGCAGGGTGCTTGCTCATCGGTGTTCGCTCTTAGGACTTTTCTTTGGTGACCATAAAGATGCTTTCCTCCATGGCGGTCACCTCGTGGGGCACGTTGGCAGGAATATCGAAGGTGCCGGAGAGAGGTATTTCGGTTTGGACCCCTTCCATGTCGAAGGAGATGAGGCCTTTGAGCACCACCAGCAGGGCCGGGAAGGGAGTGACGTGTTTTTTGAGCACCTGGCCCTTCTTCAGGCCAATGGCAATGACGTTGATGCGGTCGTTATTGTGGATGGTAAGCACCGAGGGCTTCTCATCGTTAAAGTAGAGGTCTTCGAATATATTCATGGCAGAAATTTAAGACGTACAGGCTTTACAATACATAAAGCTAGGGGTCACCTGGCTGATGGGCAAATTCTTCCAGTTCCCATAAGCCCCACAAAGGTTACCCGGACTATTTCGGTCAGGACCAATAGGGTTTCTGGAGAAGGAAAGCAGGGTACTGACATCTCCTCTTTCATAACCCCCTTTTAAACCTGCCATATTGAATTCCAAAACACGAAAAACATGACTTTCGTCAGGTTTTTATCGATGAAAGAAGCCTTTTTAACGATTTTAAGGAGGAAAAACACCCAAACCGATGAATCTTTGCCCTGAAATCAATTTCCGGTGGATTAGGCAGGATGGCGAACAGGAGGAGCAACCACCCGGACCAACCCTTTAACCTTATTCTGAATCAACTTCACTCATCTATGGTAAAGATCCTGGTCATCGAAGACAATCGTGCACTACGGGAAAACACGGCAGAGTTGCTCGAGTTGAGTGACTTCCAGGTACTGACTGCCTCTAATGGGGTGCAGGGTGTTGAGCAGGCCATGGAGCACGGTCCTGACCTGATCATTTGCGACATCATGATGCCCGAGATGGACGGCTTTGGCGTGCTGCAGTGCCTTCAGAACAGCGAAAAGTGCAGCCAGACCCCCTTTATCTTCCTGACCGCCAAGACCGAGAAGGCGGAAGTGCAAACCGGCCTGGCCCGGGGTGCCGACGAATACCTCACCAAACCTTTCGACGACAGCGAGCTGCTGCAGGCCGTGGAGCGCCAGCTGGCCCGCATACGCGATGCCGCCGCCAACGGGGGCCGCGAATGCGCTGCCTAAGGGATGGAATATTATGGCACATTTGAGGGTACAAAAAGGGTAAACAAAGAAGAAGACGCGACCTGCCCCTCTAAGCCTTAACCCTTCTTGCCCGCCGCCTTACTCTTTTTTGCTTTTACGCCGGGCTTTTTACCTCCCTTCTTTGGAGGCTGCATCCCGGCAATTGCTTCAGTATCCTTGTACTGCACCTGCAGGACCTTCAACGCCCTTTTAAGCTCTTCCACTACTTTAGCATAGTGCGGATCGGTGTACAGGTTCTTCATTTCTTTAGGGTCTTTCTCCAGGTCGTACAATTCCCAGGCATCCACCGGATCATAGAAACGGATCAACTTGTAGCGGACTGTCTGGATGCCGTAGTGTGCCGTAGTGCCAAAGCCTTTATCATAGTAGTGGTAGTACATTTTATCCCGCCAGTTCTTTACAGCGGTTCCGGCCAGGAGGGGCTTCATGGAAGCGCCCTGCATATCGTCGGGGATGGCCACACCGGCGAAGTCGAGCAAGGTGGGAGCCACATCGAGGTTCATGACCATTTGGTCCTTGCGCTGGCCCGGGGCAATGCCCCTGGGATAGCGGATCAGCATGGGGGTACGGAAGGCCTCGCCGTACATGAAGCGCTTGTCGAAGAGGCCATGTTCGCCGAGAAAGACGCCCTGGTCGGACGTATAGATCACGATGGTGTTTTCAGCAAGGCCGTTTTCATCGAGGTACTGCAGGAGGCGGCCTACATTGTCGTCCACCGACTTCACACAGCGCAGGTAATCTTCCATATAGCGCTGGTACTGCCAGCGGCGCAGCTCCTCTTTGGTCTTGATGCGGCTGAAGGCCTCGTACTCGTGCTGGTAGGCTTTGTGCCAGGTCTCTTGTTGCGCCGGGGTTAGCCGTCCTGCCTCGTGGAGGTATTTGCGGCGGGCCCATTTTATGCCATCACGCGTGGTACAGGTATCGCAGCGCATTTTGCTGTCGTGGTCCACTTCCAGGTCTCCGGCCATCTTATTGAGCTGGCGCTGCAGGGCCGGCCGGCCCCTGTAATCGTCGAAGAAAGTTTCCGGGAAAGTGAAAGTGCGGTCGTTGAACAGGTCGAGGTTTTCCAGGGGCGGCATCTGGTTGCGGTGGGGTGCTTTCTGGTGCACCATCAGGAAAAAGGGAGCCTGCTGGTGGTCCTTCAGCCAGTCCAGCGCCAGGTCGGTGGTAATGTCGGTTACATAGCCATTGTACACCGTGTCCTTTCCCATTTTGATAAAACCGGGGTTGTAATAATTACCCTGCCCCGGCAGGATGTTCCAGTAGTCAAAACCGGTAGGGTTGGAATTGAGATGCCACTTGCCGACGATCGCCGTCTGGTAGCCCTCTTTCTTTAAGATCCTGGGCAGGGTTTGCTGGCTGCCGTCGAATTGTTCGCGGTTGCCCTTGAAACCGTTGAGGTGCGAGTACTTACCTGTCAGGATCACCGCGCGGCTGGGGCCGCAGAGCGCGTTGGTGACATAGGCCTGCTTCATCAGGGCGCCCTCGGTGGCGAGGCGATCGATATGGGGTGTGCGGATCAGGCTGTCGGTGTAGGCACTGGTGGCCTGCCAGCCATGATCATCGGTCATGATAAAGATGATGTTGGGCTTAGACACTTTTTGCGCCGCTGTGTCTGTGGTGCTGCACAGGATCGCTGCTACCACCAGAAGGTTTGCCGCCCTCTTCATAAGTATCTTAGTTTTTGCGTATACCTCATTTTTCATCGTTAACCTTTTATGGTGCTGTAAATGAACTCTCCGCTTGCAAGATAAAAAGGCTGCCGGCACCATACCAACAGCCTTTTATTGATCTTCAAGGGATTTCGTCTGAATATCTTACTTCGCCTTCGAGGTACTGTTTCCCTGCCCTTTTGCCGGGAAGGTCAGCTTCCGCAGCAGGGTAGAGCCCAGGGGGTATAAGGTTTCCGTGCGGGTCTGTCCGCCTACCTCAAACTTTGCTTTCATGAAATAGTAAGGGGTATCCCAGGGATAAGCCGGGTTGGCGGCCGGGTTTTTAGTCAGTTCCAGGGAAGCGGGGGCATCCACTACCAGTTGGTACTGGCTGAAGACCTGCTCGGCGCGGGGCTTATCTGCGGGTGTCATATCGAAGGTGTGGAAGCCGGGGCGGAAGGTCTTGACGATATCGCGCACTTCGGGAATGGGCAGGGCATAGAGCAGGGCTCCTTTGCGCAGGTAGGTTTCGCCGTTGGCGGCCTGCAGGGTCCTGGTTTCGTCTTCAAACTCCACAACGATCTCATCACCGCTCCTCCACTTCTTGGTCACTACATAGTAGTCGCCCTGCTTCACCACGTCGGCCTTACCGGCCCTTATGGTCATCCTGGTAGCCCAGCCCGGCTGGCGCAGCACGATGGGGAAGCTTTTCTTCTTGCTGGTGGTGATCTTGAAGGTCACACGGTTTTCGAGGGGGTATTCGGTCACTTCGCGGATGGATACCTTGGCGCCTTTCACGGTAGTGGACAGGGAGGAAGGTCCGTAGGCCGGCACTACCAGGCCGTCGCCGTCGGCGGTCTTCATCCACAGGTTGCTGATGTAGTAGGGCAGCAGCTTGCCGGCATTGAGGTTGCAGCACAGCGGGGAGTTGTTGGCCGAGAAGCGGTGGCGGAAGTTGCCATGCTCGGGCACAGCCTCCTTGCGGTTGTCCTTGGTGCAATAGGCCGTGGCTTTCATATCGGGGAAACGCGCGCCCATACCGGCATTGAACACCAGGTCCTCGATGTTGTCGGCATAGTGCAGCCGGCCGGTTTTCTGGATGGCCGAGAAGGTAGAGATCAGGCGTTCGGTGAGCGTACAGTACTCGTAGAACAGGTTGGGGTCGCCGGGGCGCTTCTCCACCATTTCGTCGCTAATGATGGCACCACTGGGCATGGTCGACTTACTGAGCTTGTACATGATGTTTTCAAAGGCGGTCTTATACCTGGGGTCGTCGGTGAGGGTAGAGAGCCAGTACACCACGCGGTTGTGCTCCACTACGTGTACGCCATGCTCGTGGAACAACAGCTCCCGGTTCAGCAGCTTGGGCAACTGGTTGTCTTTGTTATTGGTGAACTTGCTCCTGGAGTAGTCGTTGTAGAGCCAGAAAGCAAAGTCCACATACGCCTTGTCGCCGGTGTGGCGGTAGAGCATTTCCATCACTTCGATGAACATCAGGCCGTGGGAAGTACCGCCTCCCGCATTGCCCTTGATGTTGAAGTACGACTTCTGGCCCTCGCCTTCGCCATAGGTAGACATGGTAAGCTTGGCTGCCTTTACCACCGCATCCAGTACTTCTTTTTTGCCGGTGTACTCGTAATAGGCCACCAGGGCGCCCAGGATGCGGCTCTGCGACCACAGTTCGCCGTCCTCGCCTTTGAGGTCCTTCAGGCGGTTGCCCTTTTTATAAATACCAATATAGCCATCGGTATCCTGGTTGGCCAGTACCACTTTTACGATAGAGTCGGCCTTGTGCAGCAGGCGCTGGTCGCCGGTGACGTAGGCATTGCGGATGATGAGGTCGGCCCAGTAGCCTTCGTGCTCGCCCCACCACCAGGTTTCCTTGCGGATGGTATAGTCGCCGTTCTTGTCGATACGGAAGTTGGTCACTTTGTTAGGCCCGAATACTCCTTGCTGCAGCGAGGGCTGGACCTGCTCCAGGATGGAGAAGTAGCCCTCGTGCATGTCGCGCACGATGAGGTTTTTGATCCACCCGTCGGCCTTTACTTCCGATAGGGGCAATACCTGCAGGCGATCGAGGTTGATCTTTTTTAAGGGTTTGAAAGAAAGGATAAGCAGGAAGCTTAGGGAGAGAACTACGGCAATACACTTTTTCATGTCTACTGGTCTTTTTGTCACGTTACGTAAAATTGGCAGGTCCGCTGAACGGGATGCCCGCCTGCAAACAACGCTTTTTGTTAATGGTGTTATCCTCCAAAGGAACAGAGATTCAACTTATTATGCTGCAACTTTTGTATCGTTCTTTAGTAAAATCGTAGCCAGCCCCGCAGAAAAGGCAGGAAGGCTTTCCACCGCGAACGGCCCTATTGTTTGGGCTGCTTATCGATGCCCGGCGTTGTCTAAAAAGGACCGCCGGCCGTTATGCCCACGGCTTTGGATCCCCCGGGCATATTTCCCCGCCTTCCTTTCGTTTCCAGGGGCTGCAAGGTTTCGCGGTGATTCCAGTCCGGTGTCAGGTCTCCCGGGTCGGTATCGCAGGTTTCCTCCTGCCACCGCTGCATCACCTGGCGGAGCTGCTGTAGCTGGGCGGCATATTTCGGAACAGAGGCCAGGTTCACCAGTTGCATCGGATCATTCTTCACATCGTAGAGTTCTTCATAAGGCCGGGGCGTCATAAATACGTTGGCCTGGGCCGCGGTAAGCCTGCCGGAGTCGCGCAGGGCCCGCAGGTCCGCTACTGAAGGATTGGGCTTAATGCCGTGATCGGCAGCCGTCAGGTGGGGTCGCCGGTTGAGGATGTAGAGAAAGTCCTTCGTACGCACCCCCCGCTCGAAGGCTTCGTAGTCGTGCCAGTTGTGCTCGGTAAAGACATAGTTCCGGAAGGGAAGGGCAGGATTCTTCAGCACTTTTGCAAAGCTCCTCCCCTGTACGCCGGGTACGCTTTTCACCCCTGCCAGCTCCAACAGCGTGGGCGCAATGTCGATAGCACTGAGCAGGCTGGCGGTTACGGCACCTTTCTTTACCAGGCCATTGTTCCATTTGACCACGAAGGGCGTGCGCACCCCGCTGTCGTAGATCCGGACCTTGGCGCGGGGAAAAGGCCGGCCGTTGTCGCCCATAACGATGAGGATCGTGTTATCCAGCACGCCCTGCTTTTTCAGTTCGGCCTCCACCAGGCCTATGTAATAGTCGAAGCGGTAGACTTCGTCATAAAACCGGGCCATATCCTGGCGGGTGCCTTCCCTGTTGGCGTTGTAAGGCGGCGGAACGATCCGGGAGGGATCGTGTGTGCCGCTATAGGGGTTCGGTCCCCACACCCGGTGGGCATCATCGGCCGCGAACCACATAAAGAAAGGCTTGTCCGTTGGCCGCTCCTGCAGGGTTTTGATCCACATGTCTTCACCCCCATCGCCGTTCTCTTTCTGGTTGATGCTGATTCGGTCAAAGGCTCTTTTGGGCGTATTCCCCAGGTGCCACTTACCCGCCTGGGCTGTATAATAACCGGCCTTCTTCAACAACTCGGGAAAAAGGGCTACTTCCCCGGGCATAACGGTGTGCAGTTCGGCGGCCCCGGTATTGTGCGGGTAGCGGCCTGCCATAATGGAAGCGCGGCTGGGCGAGCAGGAACTGGTGGCTACATAGGCGTTGGTAAAGCGCAGGCCTTCTTTTGCCAGCCGGTCGATATTGGGGGTCTTAACTTCCCTGTTTCCATAGCAGCCGATGTCGTCGGCGCCAATATCATCGCCAATAAACAGAACGATGTTGGGCCGTCCGGTGGTGCGCGTTTGTGCCTGCACGGCGTGACCCACTCCGGTGGCCGTCAGCAGGAAGAAAATAATAAGTATTCTGGTCATACGTCGATTCGCTTTACAGTTGTAAAGTTGTTACGGCACCTGCAACAGGAGCCATCTTAATGATTCATAAAAATCTGCTCTATTTCCTCCAGTTGTTTGCCTTTTGTTTCCGGGATGAACTTATAGCTAAACAACAGGTGCAACAGGCAGAAGAAGGCAAAGAGCAGGAAGGTGTTGGCCGCCCCAAAGGTGGCCAGCATCGTCGGAAAGAATTGTCCCAGCAGGGCCACGGCCAGCCATACGGCCAGGGTGCAAATGGTCACCCCCTGCACCCGGAAGGAGGCTGGGAAGATCTCGTTGATCAGGATCCAGGTAACGGGTCCCAGCGACAGGGCAAAGCAGGCAATGAACACCAGCATGCACAGCAACAGTATGTATCCCGGCACCCCGCTGCTGTGGAAGATCCAGCCAATAAGCGACAGGCTGACAATGAGCCCGACAAGCCCGTAAAGCAGCAGGGGCCGCCTGCCGGCCTTGTCGGCGTTACGGATCGCCACAAAGGTGAACAGCACATTGACGCCCCCGATGATGCTTTGGAACAGGAGGGCATTTTCGGAAGCGATGCCCGCCTTCTTAAAGATCTCCGGACCGTAGTAAATGACCGCGTTAATGCCGCTGAACTGCTGAAAGAAGGCCAGTACAATACCGATCAGCAAGGGGAAGCGGATGCTTTTCCATATGTCGCCCCGCAGGGCGGTAGTGTTTAGGTTCTGGTAGGTTGCCAGCCTGTCCCATTCCTGTTCGGCTGCCACCCTGTCGCGGGTTCCGAACAGGATATTGCGGGCGCTGGTGGTTTTCCCTTTGTGGAGCAGGTAGCGTATGCTCTCGGGAATATATGCCAGGATAGTGATAAAGAGGATGGAAGGCAGGGCCATCATCAAAAACATGCCCCGCCAGCTTTCCTGCCCGGAGAACCACCCCTGTGCCGGGGTGCCTTCGCCGGCAGCCGAAGCGATACCGGCATTGACCAGGTAGGCCATGAAGATGCCGATGGTGATTGCCAGCTGGTATAAAGCCACCAGCATACCCCGTTTGGAAGCCGGGGCAAATTCGGAGATGTACATCGGCGCCACTACCGATGCTACGCCGACGCCTATACCTCCTACCAGGCGGGCCATCACCAGCCACTCTTTGCTGGGAGCAAAGGCGCAGCCAATGGCTGAAACCAGGAAGGCCAGGCCCGACAGGACCAATACTTTCTTGCGGCCGATAGAATTGCTAAGGGCACCGGCTATCAACACGCCGATGATACAGCCCACCAGCCCGCTGCTGACAAACCAGCCCTCGTAGGCCGTGGTGAGCGCGAACTGGTTACGCACCAGTTCAATGGTACCGGAGATAACGGCCGTATCGTAGCCGAAAAGGAGTCCTCCCAGCGCCGGGGCCAGGGCAATCAGGAAAGCGGACCGCGAAGTAGTCATATGCAAGCTTTAATGGTTAACCTCTCTGGTAATCGTCGTCATAACGGGTAATGTCGTCCTGCTGCCAGTTGCCAAACGCCACTTCCAGCACACGTACCGGGTGAACCCCGTTGCAGCTTAGCCGGTGTTTCTCGTTGACCGGGATCCATATCTCGTCACCGGCCTTGTACTCTTTTATCTCCTCGCCTACCTGCACCACTGCCCCATCGTCGATCACGATCCACATCTCCGATCGCCCGGTGTGCGACTGCAGGCTGAGGCGCTGTCCGGGCAGCACGGTCATCAGGCTAACGGTGCAGGGTTCATTGTTGGCAAACTGCTTAAAAGAGCCCCAGGGCCGCTCAACAAACTTTACATCTGGTTTTTCTGTTATGACTTCCATATAAATGAGTTTTAATTTCTAACAAAGGCTTTGATGGTGGCAATGGTTTGTCCTTCACTTTCGCCGTAAGGACGTATAGAATATTCCCCGACTGCAGCGGGCACAATAAAGGTTTCGGCGTAGTGGACCACAAAAGGCTCGAACGCCCCTTTGGGGCTTTCCACGATCGCTTCGCGGCCTTCCACCAGGTTGAGCACGTTTACACCGCCATTAGTCTGATGAACTACAGGGGCCGAAAACCA
>DASWYM010000281.1:0-6943 GCA_036404975.1 Chitinophagaceae bacterium | reverse complement strand
GCAGGATGTGGTGGAGATCGGTACGGCGCGAGGCGCTCAGATACCTGGTATTAATGTATGTGCCAAAACGGGTACGGCGGAGAATTATAAGATCATTGATGGCCGGCGCGTGAAGCTGAAGGACAACTCGGTGTTTGTGTGCTTTGCCCCGCGCGAGAACCCAAAGATCGCCGTAGCGGTAATCGTAGAGAATGGGGGCTTTGGTTCCACCTGGGCCGGACCGATAGCCGCCCTGATGATGGAAAAGTTCCTGAACGATACGCTGCGTCCCGAGCGGGTGAAGGAAGTGGAGCGTATTGCCGCTGCCAACCTGATGCCCGGCTGGCTGCCCCGCGAGCAGTATAAGGCCGACTCCACCCGTGCCCGCTACTGGTTTGGCCTTACCAAGGACAGCAGCTACATCCGCAAGTACCTGCGCCGTGGCGGTGGTTCGGCACCGGCTCCTGCACCGGCAAAGAAAGAAGCTCCCAGGACAAGGATCGCTTTGCTGCAGCAATGGGAAGCTACTGACCCCAGAACCCTATTGTACCCTAAAACGAAAACATCACTCGGATGAGCAAGCAGAAAGTCGGGATTTCCAAAGGTGTCGACCCGGTCATGATCTGGTTATACCTGTTGTTGGTGGCCATTGGCATAACGGCCATCTTCGCCGTGACCTACCGCGAGGGTGATCCTATTGTGTCATCGTTCTTTTCGTTCAAAACAGACTACAGCAAACAGTTTATCTTTTTTATCGTGGCCCTTATCATTGGGGTCTTTATCCTGCTGACGGACAGTAAATTCTTTCCCGCCACGGCCAACCTCTGGTACGCGGTGGGGATCGTACTCCTGCTGCTGGTGTTTCCCTTTCACTCGAAGGTGAAGGGTACGGAGTCGATCATCCGCTTCGGGGGCTTCCAGTTCCAGCCGGCGGAGTTTGTAAAGGTGTGCGTGGCGCTGGCCCTGGCCAAGTATATATCGTTGCCCGACATGAACTTCAGCAAAAAGCGCTCGCAGCTCATTGCGGTGGCTATTGCTATTGCCCCGGCGCTGATCACCATCATGCAGAAGGAGACGGGGCTGGCGCTGGTGTACTTCTCGTTCTTCCTGGTGATGTACCGCGAAGGCCTGCCGCCTACCGTGCTTATTGTTGGCTTTTCGGTGGCCGTGCTGGTGATCGCCTCCATCCTGATGGAGCCCAACACGCTGGCCATCATCCTGACGGCGTTGGCAGCCCTTGTGATTTACCTGAACCGCCGGCAGATCCGGCGCAACCGCAGCCTGCTGATCACGGTGGTTTTCTTCTGGTTCGTGTGCGTAGGCATCCAGCGCTTTGCCGTTCCGTTCCTGTTCAAAAACGTATTGCAGCCTCACCAGGTAGAGCGTATCTTCTCGCTATTTGGTAAGGACAACCCTTATACCGATGCCCCGCCTGCGATTGCCAATGCCAACGCGCGCGCCAAGAAAGAAGCGACTTCCGACTACAACGTACGCCAGAGCAAGATCGCCATCGGGTCGGGAGGCGTTATGGGTAAGGGCTTGCTGAGCGGTACACAAACCCGCTACGACTTTGTACCCGAGCAACGCACCGACTTTATTTTCTGTACCATAGGGGAGGGCTTCGGCTTTTTGGGGACCAGCATCCTGCTGATCATCTACCTCATCCTGCTGTTCCGGATCGTGATGGTGGCCGAGCGACAACGAAGTGTATTCAGCCGCTGCTATGCGTATGGGGTAGCCGCGGTGTTCTTCTTTCATATAGCCATTAACCTGTCAATGACCGTGGGCCTGGCCCCGGTGATCGGCATCCCGCTACCCTTTATTTCGTATGGCGGTACCTCGCTGCTAACCTTTACCATCCTTTTGTTCATCCTGATCCGGCTGGATGCGGACCGGCAGATGGTGCTGAGATGATGAGTGGTGAATAGGGCCGTGAGACGTGAAACGTGAAATGGATAGCAGTTATTGATACTTGATTTAACAGGCCCTCAGTTTACGCTGAGGGCTTAGCTTTGCAGGTTATTAGTATTGATTATGCCAGAGATAAATAAGGAGGGTGGTGTGCGTATTATTCCTCTGTCGGAAGGATCGTTTACCATCGATAAGACGAAGATGTTTGTGCCTTTTGAAGAGGAAGAACACCAACTGCACGAGCGCCCCAGGGGCAGCTTGCTGGTGGAGGTCCAGCCTTTCCTGGTGATCACGTCGCGCGACGTGCTGCTGCTGGACACAGGCCTGGGCTTTCATGACAAAAAGCACGGGGAGATGCAACTGCACTACAACCTGGAGAAAGCCGGTTATAAGCCGGAGCAGGTGACCAAGGTTCTGATGACCCACCTGCACAAGGATCATGCGGGCGGCATCAGTATGGATACCGATCACTCGAGTCTCAGCCTTCCCAACGCTACATACTATATCCAGACAAGGGAACTGGACTACGCTTTTGAAACGGGCGCTCCTTCGTTCATATTTGATGAACTGGCACCCCTACGCTATTCCAACCAGGTGCACCTGCTTCACGACGACGAGGGTACCATCGACGGCTATATCCGCTACCAGCATACCGGTGGCCATTCGAAGCACCACCAGGTGTTCTGGATAAACGATGGCGGCGAGACCATCTTCTTTGGCGGAGACGAGGCCCCCCAGCTGCAGCAGATGAAGGTGCGCTACAAGACCAAGTACGACTATGATCCCGATAAGGCCATGAACCTGCGCATGCAGTGGTGGGAGCAGGGCCAGCGGGAAGGATGGAAGTTTTTGTTTTACCATGATATAAAGACACCGGTGTTTGGAGAGTAGTGGTGAGTGGGGGGTGCCTGTTTCAGACAAACAATAATTTATGCTGCTGACCAAAAACGAATTCTTTGCCTTGCTGCTGGCCCTGGTGCTGCTGCCTTTTCTTGCCTATAATATCATCTGGCTGGCCGGCAGTGCCAAAGCCAAGGGCCGGGTAGTGGGCATCGGCCAGCATATGGGCATGAACATCGGCAAGAGTACCTATGCCCTGGTATCGTTCCGGGCCGGTGCCGACACGGTATGGTTCCAGGGGCTGGACCAGGGCTACGAGACGGGCGATGTGGTGCCGGTGCGCTACCGCAAGGCCGATCCGCAAAAGGCCCAGGTGGCCACCTTCCTGAGCCTCTGGGGCGAAACGCTGGCCTGGTCCGCTATTCCCCTGATGGTGGTCGTTGTGCTTTACTTCTCGCAGGATATAGTTCCCAAAAGAGCTATGGTGCTGGTGGGCCGCAAGCCCTTTATAAGGGTGATCCCGTTTAATCCGAAGTATGTGCGGCAGAGGCCGTAAGGAAAGCTGCGAGCTATGAGCTGCGAGACGTGAGGCCATATATTGTCCATGGTCCGTAGTTCATAGCATGGTGTCATTAGGAGGTTTGTAATCAATAATTTATACTTAAAGATCCTTCCTTGCGCCGGTCGTGCAGGGTGATTGTGTTAACACCCTTCTTCTCTTTTTTGGCCTAATTCCAAAACCCTAATTCCTAATCCCTGCACACCCTGACCAATCGCGGCGTTTTAACTGATGACCGTCATTAGAGGCGGATAAAGACCGCTGTATCTTGATTCGGTTAAAAAACCTCAACAATGGAAACCTCCTTAAAGAATGTAGCTGAGACAAGCTACGCCCAACCGACTGACGTTACGACAAAGTACGTCTTCTCGTTCCACGAAGGGGACGGGAAAAACAAAAAGCTCTTAGGTGGCAAAGGTGCCAACCTGTGTGAAATGACACAGATTGGCCTGAATGTACCTCCGGGCTTTGTTATCTCCACGGAAGCCTGTATGAGTTACCTTGATGAAGGCAAGAAACTGCCGGAAGGGGTAATGGAGCAGGTACTTTTTTACATGAAAGAAGTGGAAAAGGAAACCGGCAAAGGTTTTGGCGAGCCCGCCAACCCGCTGCTGGTATCGGTACGTTCCGGTTCTGCTCTTTCGATGCCCGGCATGATGGACACCATCCTGAACCTGGGCTTGAACAGCGAGACCCTGCAGGGCCTTATCCAGCAAACGGGTAACGAGCGCTTTGGCTATGATGCCTATCGCCGCTTTATCCAGCTGTTTGGTAAGGTGGCCCTCGGTGTGCCCGACGAAGTGTTCGACAAGATCTTCGAAGACGTGAAGCACCGCGAAGGTGTGAAGATCGACATCGGGCTGAGTGCCGAGCACCTGAAGGAGATCAGCCAGCGCTTCCTGGCCGCTGTAAAAGACTACACACAGAAGCCTTTCCCTGAGGATGTGTATGAGCAGCTGGAGATCGCTATCAAAGCGGTATTCAACTCCTGGACCGGCAAGCGCGCTGTGGACTACCGCCGCGAGTTCAACATTACCCCCGACATGGCCAACGGCACGGCAGTGAACGTGGTGGCCATGGTGTTTGGTAACATGGGTAATGACTCGGCTACCGGTGTAGGCTTTACCCGCGACCCCGGTACCGGCGAGAACGTCATGTTCGGCGAATACCTGACCAACGCCCAGGGTGAAGACGTGGTGGCCGGTATCCGCACGCCGAAGGCCGTAGCCATGCTGGCCAACGAAATGCCCGACCTGTACCGCCAGTTGGAAGAATTGCGTGCCAAGTTGGAAAGCCATTACAGGGAAGTACAGGACTTCGAGTACACCATTGAAAAGGGGATTCTTTACTGCCTGCAAACCCGCAACGGTAAGATGAATGCCACCGCTATGGTGCGCACCTCGGTAGAAATGGAACGCGCAGGACTGCTGACCAAAGAGCAGGCACTGAAGCGCATCCGCCCCGAGATGATCGAGCAACTGCTGCATCCCCGCCTGGATTCGCTGCATAAGAGCGAGCCGCTGGCGCAGGGTCTGTCAGCTTCACCGGGTGCAGCCTCCGGTATGTGCGTGTTCGATGCCGACCGCGCTGAACTGCTGGGCCGTGCCGGCCAGAAGGTGATCCTTATTCGCGAGGAGACCAAGCCCGAAGACATTCACGGTTTCTTTGCCTCCCAGGGTATCCTGACCAGCCGCGGTGGTAAGACCTCTCACGCTGCTGTAGTGGCCCGTGGTATGGGTAAGCCCTGCGTGGCCGGTGCTGAAGGTATCAAGGTGGACGTGAAACTGCGCCAGGCCATTATCGGCGAAAAGGTGCTGCATGAAGGCGACTATATCACCATCGATGGTGGTACCGGTTTCGTATACCAGGGGGTGATCCCGACGGTAGAACCTACGTTCAGCGACGAGCTGAAGGCACTGCTGTTCTGGGCCGACGAGGAGTCGCGCCTGAAGGTGATGGCCAATGCCGACACGCCGGAAGATGCCCTGAAGGCCGTTCAGTATGGCGCTATGGGTATCGGCCTGTGCCGTACCGAGCGCATGTTCAACGATCCGGAGCGCCTGCCTATCGTGGTGGAAATGATCCTGGCCCAGACCCAGGAAGAGCGCGAAAAGGCATTGGACCAGTTGCTGCCCATTCAAAAGCAAGACTTCCAGGAAATATTTACCACTATGGCTCCGCGCCCGGTAACCGTGCGCCTGCTGGATCCTCCCATCCACGAGTTTCTGCCCACCCAGGATCAGCTGCGTGATGAGCTGGAGCACCTGCGTCACCTGCTGGAAACCGCCAGCGGTGTGGCTCACCTGCTGAGCAGCATGCACCTGTTGCATGTGACCAATGGCGACCTGAAAGACGCCATGCCGTTCAATGCCCGTGGTGTAGAACTCATCGAGCAGGCCATCGTGAAGAAAGAGCTGATGCTGAAGAAAGTGCGCGAGCTGCATGAAGTGAACCCGATGCTGGGTCACCGCGGTGTGCGCCTGGGTCTTACTTATCCCGAGATCTACAAGATGCAGATACAAGCGGTGCTGGAAGCTGCGGCCGAGTGCCAGGTGAAAGGTATCGATGTGCGCCCGGAGATCATGGTGCCCCAGGTATGCACAGCCGAAGAGCTGCGCCAGGTGCGTAATTTCGTGGACGAGCTGAAAGCAAAAGTAGAGGCTAAATATGGCGTGAAGCCAGTGTTTAAGTTCGGAACAATGATCGAGGTAGTGCGTGCCTGTATGGAGGCAGATGAACTGGCCAAAGAGGTGGAGTTCTTCTCCTTCGGTACGAACGACCTGACCCAGGCTACCTTCTCCTTCTCGAGGGAAGATGCTGAGAACAAGTTCCTGCCGTTCTATTCGGAAAAGAACATTCTGCATGAAAACCCGTTTGAAATACTGGATACCCGCGGGGTAGGCAAGCTGATGAAGATTGCCGTGGAGTGGGGACGCAAGACCACTCCGGACCTGAAGGTGGGCATCTGCGGCGAGCACGGTGGTGAGCCGAACTCGATCCGCTTCTGCCACGAGCTGGGACTGACCTACGTGTCCTGCTCCGGTCCAAGGGTGCCGGTGGCCCGCCTGGCTGCCGCCCTGGCCCAGCTGGAATCGGTAAAGAACGAGGCTAAAGGTTTTGGTTCTTTATAATGGAGGTTCCTTGTGAGAAGAAAAGCCGCGCTTTTTTAAGCGCGGCTTCATTCTTTTATATCGGTGGTTTAGGGGATTATTTCGAGGATTTCACTGATTTTGTTGTGTGCAAATACAACCTTTCCAACAGGGCTTATTGGCAAATACCTGAGGCAGCTTGCTGTTGAGGATCAGGTAATAGAAATGGAGACCTTGGATAGATAGTAAGATGCCACACTCTTTAATAAGTTTGAATAATGACTTATGTTGTATTAGTTATACTTCTTATTGGTGTAGCGATAATTCTTTTCTCAAGTATTATAAAAATCAATAGAATTGTTTTTAAGCAAGGTGCTGAAGTATTTTCAACGAAAGCGGAGAATGGTAAAATCTACCGGAAAGAGATATTGATGCAACTTCTTTACATAGTATTGAGCTTTCTCGGATATTTTCTCATTGCGTTCTTTTTGTTTTATATGAGTGGAGACGAATTCAAAATATATTATTGAGCTTTCACATCAGCAGTAGACCTGCAGGTCACTAG
>DASWYM010000280.1:0-1922 GCA_036404975.1 Chitinophagaceae bacterium | reverse complement strand
GCCCAGGTAAGAGTAAATCTCTTTGGTACCTATTATGTCACCAGGGCTGTATTGCCGCAGATGATCGAACGCAAGACGGGCGATATCATCAATATCTCGTCCACAGCGGGTAAGTCGGGAAGCCCGGTGACCAGTGCGTACAGCGCATCCAAGTTCGCGGTGTTTGGATTGACGGAAAGCCTGATGCAGGAAGTGCGCAAGCACAATATCCGGGTGACGGCTATGGCGCCCAGCACTATTGTCACCGACCTGGCGTACAGTGCCAATCTGATAAAGGGTGACCCGGAAAGAGTAATGCACCCGGAAGACTTCGCTGAGTTGCTGATCGCCCAGCTGAAATTGAACAGGAGGGTGTTTGTGAAGGAAGCCAGTGTGTTTTCTACCAATCCATAGGACAGTAAGTTAGTAATTTGTCTGTCTTATGAAGTATTTGTCAGTGCCTGCAGGATATCCCTTGCAGGCATTGTTGTTCTGTAAATATATGAAAGGTTGTAAGGTTGATTGGGAGCTTTATAGTTGCTTTTTGGGAATAGGTGTGACGCCAAAGCCCTGCTCCGTGAGCTCTACCCGGTAAAGTATATCAAAACCTTCTTCATAGTCCGGAGGATCTAGTTTCTTATAGGTGCCACTGATCCCCGGCGCCAGTACCAGATCTTTTCCGCTGCGTGTAGGATTTCTGGCAATGGCGGAAGCTACATCAGTATGGAAGTAATAACCGATAACCCGGAACTTGTGCAGTCGGGCGGCTTCAATATACTGCAGTTCTTTTTGGGGGGTGTATTGTCTACTACAAAGCGCTGTTGCAGGAACAGGCATAGGTACGGCAAATGTTTTTCATTAAGCCGGCTACGAAGCATGGCCATAGCTTTTGCTGAGCTGATATTCATCAGGATATAAGTCTGAAAGAGGGACTGTTCACCAGGGACTATTATCTTTATTATTTAGCTGCAGCCTGTTATGGAACCAGGTCCTGCAGGTGTCACGTGCTAAAGAAACGATTCAATTATTCGAAACACCAATAAACTTTACCAGCGGATGCCGTCACTAGAAGCATTAGAGAAGAAAGCCCGAGGTCTGGATCCTGAAGAGGAACAGCGCTTGCGGATATGGAATAAAGTCCTTGACTATGCCAACCAGTTTATAAATGAACTGCCCCTGCGTCCAGGTTTCGGACACGGCAGCTTTGAAAAGCTCTCTTCCATGAAAATAGAAGAGGAAGGAAAGCCCATTGAAGCGATCCTCGACGTGTTGAAAACAGAAGTGGACGTAACCGGCATCAATAGTGCCTCGGGAAGGCATCTGGGCTTTATACCGGGTGGTGGATTATGGGCCAGCGCCCTGGCGGACATGCTCGCCGACATTGCCAACAAGTATTCGGGTATTGCCTTTTCGGGCCCCGGCTCCGTTAAGATGGAAAGCCAGGTGATTCGCTGGCTCTCCAGCATTATTGGCTATCCTTCCGGAGCCTTCGGGAACCTTACTTCGGGAGGCTCTATCGCTAACCTGACAGCCATAAAAGCCGCACGCGACTTTCACGGCATTAACTCGACCAATGTAAAGAAGGCCGTCATCTACTTTGGGGAGCAAACCCACCACAGCGTGTATAAGGCGCTGAACACTACCGGTCTGTATGAGGCGGAGTTGCGCAAGATCGCTCTGACCAGTGACTTCCGCATCGATACAGCGGTACTGCAGCAGCAAATGGCACAGGATAAAGACGCAGGGCTAAACCCTTTCCTGGTGATTGCTTCGGCCGGCACTACCGACGCCGGGGCCGTAGATCCACTGGACGAGTTGGCCGATATCTGTGCCCGTTACGGCGCCTGGTTTCATGTGGATGCCGCTTACGGTGGCTTCTTTGTACTGGTAGATGAGTTCAAAGAAAAGTTAAAGGGCATCGAGCGGAGCGATTCGGTGGTGCT
>DASWYM010000279.1:0-5900 GCA_036404975.1 Chitinophagaceae bacterium | reverse complement strand
CCCCTCGCACTGCGAGGGGTTTTGTGACCCCGTCAGGATGACTTCATGATCCATTTCGCATTGGCCTTACCCAAAACCCTTCGCTCACTTCGTGAGCCAGGTTTTTCACTTTGCTCACTTTTGAAAGCAAGCTTTCAACGTTCGCAAAATGAAAAACCCCTCGCACTGCGAGGGGTTTTGTGACCCCGTCAGGATTCAAACCTGAAACCTTTTGATCCGTAGTCAAATGCTCTATTCAATTGAGCTACAGGGCCTTAGTGATTTGCGGGTTGCAAAAATAAGACGAAGTATATTACCAACCAAAAGAGAATTTAAAATTCTGGCTAAAAGCCTAAAAATTCTTCTCTTAATTACTTCCATTAATAGTGCCACCGTACAAAGGCTTCCATGGCGGCATAATGTGTTAAACCAAGCTGGGCATACAGGTTGGCAGTGTTGGTGTTGCGCTCTTCAGCCCGCTGCCAGAACTCGCGCGAATCACTTCCCTGGAAAGGCACCATGTCTTTCTGGCTCTGGTGGATAAAGATGCCGTAGCGCTTCTTCATCACCTGGTCGGGGCTCATGGGAATGGCCATTTCAATTTCTTCAATATTCCACTCCTGCCAGGCGCCTTTATACAGCCATACCCAACAGTCACTGAGCCACTCGTCGCCATCGGCTTTAATGCGCCGGAGGGCTTCGAACACGATGTCGAGACACACTTTGTGGGTGCCGTGCGGATCAGCGAGGTCGCCGGCGGCAAACACCTGGTGGGGCTTTACCTGGCGCAGCAGGTCTACAGTCTGTTGTATGTCCTCTTCACTCATCGGTTTTTTCTCGATGGTGCCGGTTTCATAAAAGGGAAGGTTCTGGAAATGGATGTTCTCTTCCCAGATGCCTACGTATCGACAGGTGGCGCGGGCTTCTACCTGGCGGATCAGTCCTTTGATGCTGCGGATCTGTGGCGTATCCACCTGGTTCGACTTCTTACGGGAAAGATAGTTGCGCACTTCCTGGTAGATCTGCTCCGACTTTTCGGTGTTCATACCCGCAATGGATTCAAAGCCCACGGCAAAATCAATAAAACGGGTAACGAACTCATCGGTCACCGCGATGTTGCCTGAAGTCTGGTAGGCCACATGCACCTCATGGCCTTGATCGTGCAGGCGCTGGAAGGTGCCTCCCATCGAGATAATGTCATCGTCGGGGTGGGGCGAGAAGATCAATACCCGCTTGGGGTAGGGTTCCGAACGCTCGGGGTGGCCCGGGATATAGGCATTGGGCTTACCGCCCGGCCAGCCGGTGATGGAGTCGCGCAGCATATAATACACCTGCAGGTTGATCTCGTAGGCGTCGCCTTTTTCTACCAGCAGGTCACCCAGGCCGTATTCGTTATAGTCGTTATTGGTTAATGACAGTACGGGTTTGCCCAGCTTCAGGGCCATGTTCACCACGGCCTTTTTGATCATCTTTTCGGTCCACTCGATCTCACCGGTCAGCCAGGGGCTTTTGTTGCGGGTGAGTTCGGCGGCAGCCGCTCTGTCCAGCACGAACGTGCAATCGTGGTGTTGCTGCAGCAGCGAGGCGGGCACGCTTTCGGTCACCGAACCCTCGGCTGCTTTTTGCACCACGGGCGCCTTCGCCGGGCCAAAGGCCATCAGGATGATGCGCCGGGCTTTCATGATGGTTCCAATACCCATTGTTATGGCCAGGCGGGGCACTTCCGAAATGTTGGCAAACTCGTAAGCGTTCGCCAGGCGGGTCGAATTCTCCAGGTTGATCAGGCGCGTGCGCGAGTGAATGGAAGATCCGGGCTCGTTAAAGCCGATATGGCCATTGACCCCAATGCCCAGGATCTGCAGGTCGATGCCGCCCGCTTCTTCTATCTTCCGCTCGTAATCGGCGCAATGCTCCTTGATCTTATCCTTGGGCAGCTCACCATCCGGGATGTGAATGTTGGCTTTATCAATATCTATGTGGTTGAACAACAGGCGATGCATGTAAGAGTTGTAGCTCTGTATGGCATCGTTGTCTATGGGGTAATATTCATCGAGGTTAAAGGTGATCACGTTGCGGAAGCTAAGCCCTTCTTCCTTGTGCAGGCGTACCAGCTCGGCATACAGCGTGATGGGGGTGGAGCCGGTGGCCAGGCCCAGCACACAGGTTTCGCCACGGGATTGCTTTTCCTTAATCAGGGAGGCAATTTCCCTTGCGGCATAGTGAGAGCCTTCTTTAATCGAAGGGAAAATAGAAAGAGGAACCCTTTCAAATGCGTCTATAAGATCGATATCAGCTAATTGGTTTGCCATAATCTTCATTTGGGAGGGCTAAAGATAAGCACACTCTCCAATTCCCCGGTCCATTTAAATCCCTTCGCATCTTGCTGCCCTCTCTCTTTCCTGGTCCAACAAACGAAGAAGTAAGTCTTTTTCTGCTCCCTTTTTAGTCAACCCCGGAAATCTTTACCTTATAGAACTACCCCATACCATTTTCCGATAAGGCAAAGAACGCTCTATACCGCTCCTGAACCGTTGCTGAACCGCTCCTGAACCGCTCCTGAACCGTTGCTATAAGGAGCGGATGAAGAGCGGTTCAGCAACGGAATGGATATGGAACCAATAAAGAGTAGACTACGCTTTGCCCGGCAGATGAGGCGCATCTAAATGGATTTTAGTGACCAGGAGAAATAGCTGCACTTAACTGCTACCAACGTTCCGTTATGAATAAGACCTGCATGTTCTATTGAAAACAAAACCGGCAGCAATTGATTGATGGGGTACAAAAGAAAAATTCCTCCGCAGGAGGGGAGGAATTGTATAGAACGTGGATTAGTCGCCGGGTTGTGGTCAGCTGCCCTTTTTAATTCACCTGTATCTCATCGGCAAAGAGCCAGGCCTTGTTGCCGGCACCGGCTTTTCCTTCGGGAATGGTGCCGTAGTTGGTGGCTATCACTTTTATATAACGGCTTTTCTGTGCCGGGAATTTGATGGTGATAAAGCCCATGGTCCCAATGTCTTTGATGAACTCCGAAGATTTGCCCACGGAATGATAGCGGCGGCCGTCGTTGGACACCAGCACTTGCACCTGTTTGGGCAGGTATACCCAGCTGCCGTTCTGTTCCAGGGTATGCATCTTTACTGAAGAAAACGAAGTGGGAGCGCCCAGGTCAATGGTGGCCACCATGTCGTCGCCGACCCAGCCGAGCCAGTCGGGATAGCTCAGGCCCTTATTCGACCACACGCCGTTGACCAGGCTGAAGGCCCCCTGTTGGCCCGGGTATTTCTCGTTGGGGGCAGCTGTGATGCTTACCTTTTTACCCCAGGCTTTATTTAAGGTAAAGTACTGGCTGATAGGAGTGGTGATCTCTTTGTATTCCATCATGCGCACCGTGTTTGGGTCGCCCTTTGCCGGGGCCGATTCTATGAGCCAGGCGCTCCAGGTGCCGGGCCGGGTGATGGCAATGTCGACGCTGTCGGCGGTGCTGACAAACTGCTTGCCCGTGGGGTCGCGGTATACGATGCGGCCGTCTTTGGTCGCTTTCTGCACTTTCCAGGTCACACCGCTTTTGCCTTTGCCGGGGGTGATATTGCTTTTCAGGTCAAAATAGGCCCGGCTGTAGTTGGCGCCCCACATTTTGTAGCGGTTAAACTGGGCCTGCAGGCGCTTTTCAAAAGATGACCATGACTTCTGCTCCTTTGGTGTCCACAAGACTTCGCTCAGCGCGCTCAGTCTCGGGAAGAGGTGGTATTCTACCTTGGAGGGGTATTTCATGTACTCGGTCCACAAGTTGGCCTGGGCACCAAGGATATACTTTGCCTGTTCGGCAGTCAGCTCCTTGGGAACAGGGTCATAGTTATAGACCCTGTCCAGTGGTGAATAGCCTCCAATCACTACCGAGTCCTCATTCTTTGTCTGGCTGTGGTCAAAGTATAGCGGGGGGCCAGGGGTCATGATGACCTGGTGGGACTGCCTGGCGGCTTCAATACCTCCTGCTTCGCCCCTCCAGCTCATGACGATAGCGTTGGGAGCCAGGCCTCCTTCGAGGATTTCATCCCAGCCGATAAGGGTGCGTCCCTTGCTGTTCAGGTATTTCTCCATGCGCTGGATGAAATAGCTCTGGAGCTCGTGCTCGTCTTTGAGGTTTTCGGCCTTGATCCGCTGCTGGCAGGCCGGGCAGGCTTTCCAGTGGTTTTTAGGAGCCTCATCGCCGCCCACGTGAATATAGGTGGAGGGGAAGAGGGGCAGCACTTCGTCGAGCACGTCCTGGAGGAAGGCAAAGGTGCTATCCTTGCCCGCACAGAATATGTCTTCAAACACGCCCCAGGTTTCCTGTACCTTCTTGCCGTTGATCTTCTTGCTGGCCTCGGATGGATGGCTGGGGATGACAGTCTCTTTCTGGGGGAAGCAGCTGAGCCAGGGATAGGCTGCGATGGCGGCCGATGCGTGTCCGGGCATTTCGATCTCGGGCACCACGGTGATGTGGCGGTCGGCCGCATAGCGCACGATCTCTTTTACCTCGTCCTGGGTGTAATAGCCCCCGTAGCGAAGGTTATCGTTGCCGGTACCGGGGTAGCGGCCGATGATGGTCCCGTTGCGGTAGGCAGCCACGGTGTTCAGCAGGGGATATTTCTTCATCTCGATCCGCCAGCCCTGGTCATCGGTGAGGTGCCAGTGAAAATAATTCATCTTGTGAAAGGCTATGTAGTCGATATACTTCTTAATAAATAATATCGGGAAGAAATGACGGCTTACATCCAGGTGGAGACCGCGGTACTGGAAGCGCGGGTGATCCTGGATAGACACCTGTGGGATCTTAAACTCGGGGTACTGGATCAGTGTCTTCTTGTCCAGTGCTGGCATCAGCTGGAGGAGGGTTTGCAGGCCGTAAAATGTTCCTGCGTAGGTGTCGCCTTCGATCGTTACCCCGTCAGCAGTAACGTTGAGGGTATAGGCATCCTTGCCCGGCGCCTGTATGAACTTGCGGGTGGCGAGGCGTATATAGTCTTTACTTTCCTGGCGGTCCACATCCAGCTGGAAGCCGTAGATCTGCTGCAGGTATTCATTAAGCAGCCCGGCCATCCGGCGGTCCTGTTCATCGCCGGCCGCCAGCACTGTTTTGCGGCTAAGGGTGAAGGTGCCGCTTTTGGTTTGCAGCGATACCGGTTGGGGAATGATGTTTACAGATGGAGTTTGCTGGGCGTAAGCCGTTCCCGAGAGGGCAAGTAATAGTACAAAAATTCTTTTCATGCGGGATTAATTTAGGATACTATAATAATGGCGGATAGTGGATCGGGAAAGTATGCAAATGGAATATGTCATACTTAATAGTTCGAAGTTATTGTAAAATCACTTCGAAAGTGAGCAATAAAAAGAAGGGGCCCTAGAAAAGGCCCCTGTTACTTATACACATGAGAAAAGCTAACGAGTTTAATACCATTCTGCTTCGAACGACTTGAAGTCGTTTTTCATTTCCGTATACAGCTTACGGAACGTAGCCATGCGCTCACGCAGACGGGTGTGGTTATCCATTTTAATACTTTCTAATCCCATTCCGGACAGTTCCTGGGCGAAGGAAGCCAGTTGCTTCTCCGAGATGTTCAGGTCGTGTCGCAGGTGGTCAATAATTTCTTTTTGCAGAATAAACTTATTCTGGAATTGCTCCACTTTAGCGGAAAGCTCGTCGAGCGGGTTCTTGACGACCAGGGTTTCCAGTTGACGCTCAAAGATCTTGATCTCTTCTTTGTAGAAGTTCAACTCATTCACCCATAATCTATATTCCAGATGCAGGCTGCGAATGGAAATGGTCGGGGTCATGATGGTTGCGTTTTGTGGTATAAAAGAACTACAAGTTTTTACCTTATTCTCTGATCCTTATCCTGCCTTGGGGTGACCTTCATCAGCTTTCGGGATGCCGCAAACGG
>DASWYM010000278.1:0-12435 GCA_036404975.1 Chitinophagaceae bacterium | reverse complement strand
AGTTTTGTGGGCTTGAACTTTACATCACCCGGGCAAAACCAGTATGCCTACAAACTGGAAGGATTTGATAAAGACTGGAACTATGTGGGGAATTCCACCACTGCTTCCTATACGAACCTGGATCCCGGTAAATATGTTTTTCGTGTCAGGGCCAGCAACAATGATGGCGTATGGAATAAGGAAGGCTCTTCAATAAAGATTTATGTCCACCCTCCTTTCTGGCGCACCATATATGCCTATATTTTTTATGTATTGGTCATTATTGGTCTGGTGCTGTACCTGCGTTACCGAAGCATCCAAAAACTAAAAAGGAAGTTTGCCTTAGAACAGGAAAGGATCCACGCAGAACAGGAGCGAAAGGAAACCGAGCGGGTAAGGGAATTGGATCGGCTTAAGATTAAGTTCTTAACCAATCTGAGCCATGAATTCAGAACTCCTATTGCTTTAATCCTGGGCCCGGTGGAAAAGTTACTGGCACAGGAAAAAGCAGAATCATCTTTGGGCCAGTTACAGATGATCAAACGGAACGGAAGACGACTGTTGAACCTTGTTAACCAGCTCCTCGACTTCCGTAAAATGGAAGAGCAGGAACTTAAGCTACACGCATCTGAGGGCGAACTGGTTTCTTTTATACAGGAGGTATCCGATTCTTTTAAAGACTATTCAGAACGAAAGAAAATCTCGTTTGTCTTTACCAGTAAAATAGACCAACTGTACACCCTTTTCGATCATGATAAAATAGAACGGATTTTATTCAATCTGTTGTCCAACGCCTTTAAATTCACCCTGGAAGGAGGTCAGATACGTTTGGTCCTGGAACAAGTGGACAACCCACCTGATTCGTCCAGGACCTGGGTATCGATCCAAGTGCACGATACCGGGATTGGCATTCCGGAAGATAAAAAAGAAAAAATCTTTGAACGCTTTTTCCAGGCTACGACAGCTGCCGCCATCCTCAACCAGGGAACAGGGATCGGTTTATCGATTACCAAAGAATTTGTAAAAATGCATGGGGGCACCATAAACGTGGAAAGTGAACCGGGAAAGGGAACCACCTTCTCTATTCTGATGCCCTTTGTTGCCCTGGCAGTGCCTCAAAGCAGTGGCGAAGGCTTGCCCATAGAACCTGCAGCAAATCTTGAATTTGCCACTTCAACGGAACCAGCAGAAGCGAACACAAAAACAGATATGCTAAAGAACGGGGAAGAAATGCCTTCGATTCTGCTGGTGGAAGACAACGAAGACTTCCGGTTTTATTTAAAGGACAACCTGCGGTTGCAGTACAAAGTCTTCGAGGCTGCGAATGGAAAAGAAGGCTGGCATAAAGCTTTGGCCCATCACCCCCAGCTTATTGTAAGCGATATCAGCATGCCGCAGATGAACGGAATGGAACTGAGCCGGAAGATCAAATCAGACAAAAGAACCAATCATATACCGGTTATCCTACTAACTGCCTTAACAGGGCAGGAAGAGCAGCTAAAAGGGCTGGAAACCGGTGCAAACGACTACATAACGAAGCCATTTAACTTTGAAGTACTGAACGCAAAAATCAAAAACCTGCTGGCACTAAACAGCACGCTTAAGCATACCTACACCAAACAAATAAAGGTGCTTTCGCCCGAAGTGGAAATGGAGTCAGAGGATGAAAAACTGTTAAAGAACATCATGCTTTATCTGGAAGAAAATCTTACCAACTCACAATTATCGGTTGAAGAGTTGAGTAAACACGTAGGGATGAGCAGGAGTTCCTTATACAGCAAGCTTTTGGAGTTAACAGGCCAGACCCCGGTGGAATATATCCGTTCCGTAAAACTGGACAAAGCTGCTGTTTTGCTGGAGAAAAGCGATATGAACATCGCCCAGGTTGCGTACTCAGTTGGCTTTTCCACACCGAACTATTTCGCTAAAGCGTTTAAAGCAAAATTCAATATCCTTCCTTCGGAATATCTGAATAAAATGAAAAAAGGAAGTGAAAAAAGGAATAAAGATCATTGATTAGCAAAGCTGCTTCAGTCTTTCTTGTTATGTTGCTTGCAAACATAAAGCTATTATACAAAAGTGGCCCCCAACAGGAGCAGCCTGTTAAAATATCTTACTCTACTGGGCTATACATTAATGGAACCTAGAAGTCCGGTACCTATAAAAGTATGTACATGAAAAAATGAACGTTTTAAGGAAGCATCCAGTCTGCACGGAGGGAGAAATCTTCCTGGACCTGGTTTCGCCATTTGGAAACGGTCTGCGTTCCGGCCGGGTCATCAAACCAATGGTTCTTCGATTTGTCTGGACGAACAAATTTCCCACCCCAGCTTTCCTGATCAGGCTTTTCCGGATTGTTCAACCCGCGGACAGCACTTACCAAATACAAAAATGAGGGCGAATCGCCCTCCCAAACTCCGGGAGTTTCGGGGTAAAAACCACTTTCAGGGTAAAGGGCTCCTAACAAGCCATGCCCTTTACGAATGTTGCGGTTCACCCAATTCAGGTCCGACAATTGTTGGGCAGCACCTGGAGCGTTATTAAACATGCCCATGTAATTTCCTTTTGAAAGAATAACAAACATTTTGGGAAATGTATCCAGTAACCATTGCCCTGAACCATCTTGCAGACCAATCAGGTAAATACGAACCTTACCAAAAAGGCGCTCAGCTACTGCAGGCGTTCGCGTGTTCTTTATTTTCAATAATGCCTGGGCCAGGTCGCCCGGTCCACCCCAGACACAAAACCACACTGGCCTTTCATCCGGCTGATCGAGCAATGCAATGATCTTTTCAGATGCTTCGCTATCTTTCCCCGCCCCGATAACTTCAAGAGCCGGGCGTCCATAAGTTCCTGAAAGTCCCTGCCAGGTTACCGAACGCAACTGATCGGCAGTAGGATACCGCTGGTCGTGTTTCCGAAGGTTCTCATCCACATGATCGTATAGATATAAGGCATCCAGAAGGTGCTGCTTGTTGGCAAAGTTGGCAAAGGTTCCGGAAGAGGCTACAAGTCCCTCCACATCAAATTCGTTGGAATAGAGCAGGAACCGGATCAACGATTGCACATCATCAGAATCACTGCGCTTATTGGCTGGACCATAGCCGGCCCCTCCCGGGATAACATCGACAGGTGGAAAGTCGGTCATGATCACTACCCGGTATTGCGCAAATACGCATCTTCCAGTGAACAGCAAAATGGATATTAGCAGGAGCAACCTTGTTTTAAACATGATAGTTTTCCTCTAAGAGTGTTTCATTTTATCAGGAGCTTTTCAGCTACCGGCCTGCGGCTTAATAATTATTCTACGATAACTGGTTAATTGAGGTGTTCCCTCATCCGTTACTTCACAAATTAATTGAAAGTTCTTTTCCGAAGCATCAAATGGAACGGCAATTGTTACCTTGTTTGAATCAGCGTCGGAAAGCGGAATATCCTGTTTATAAGAACCCGCCTCCGTCAGGATCCACCACTTATAGGTCAGATGATCACCGTCGGGATCGGCGGATGCAGATGCATCAATCGTTACGGAGGTGCCAGCTTTAGGGGTAAGCGAAATGGGGTGGATGCTTTTATCTCCATTGATGACCACCACCGGATTTCGATTGCCGGCCCCATCTTTTGCCCAGTCCATCCGGGCCGCAAAATTGTTAAAGATCGCGGGATAAAAATAAGCTTCGTATTTCTTGGAAGTGGCATGAGCACCAGTAGCGCCATGGTTGGTAAAAGCAAAGGTCTCCTTATCCGGCGTGATTTCCCAGGCAAAATAACCACCCCAACCGCCGTATCCCGGATCTTCAGGATTGTTAAGTCCGTTCGGCAATACATACAGGAAGGATGGCGTGTCGCCTTCTACACCGAATTTGTATTTGGGGTATACCCTCCCTAGATTTCCATGATTCTGAATATGGGATTCATATAGGTCCCAGTGGCGTTTCCCGGTACCATTCTGATAGGTCCAGGCTGACTCATCCCAAAGGAAAAGGAATCTCTTGTTAAACTCCTTGCGCATCCATTGATGCGAGCTGATATCATAGGGCGTACCCTGGTCCCGGTCCTGGTCGGTTATGGCATAGAAGCGGATTTGCTCTAAAAATTTATGGACCTGCTTTTCTTTCCTGTCTGTTTTCACCCGCCAAATGGCCTGGGCCAGCGTATTGCCCCCACCCCAGCCAAGCACCCAGACAGGACGACTATCCTTTTCATCGGCCATTCTGATAATCAGTTCGCTGCCGGGGGAGTCATTGTCCTTGCCCATAAAATGGACACCTCGTTTCTGGCTGCCCACCACCGTACGCGAACGTAAATAGTCGGCACTGGGCCAATAGCCGATCTTTTGCCGCGACTCATTGGTTACGTGACCAACCTGGCTGGAGCGCTTCCGCAGGTTGGGCAGATCTTTTTCGTAGGCATTGATCGCCTGGTGAATCAACCCAAAAAAGTCCTCCCGGGTGTTATCCAAACTCCAACCGGTTGTAAAAACCAGCCCTTCAATTTCCAGCATATCGGCATGAACAAGGAGCCGGACCAGGGACTCGCTATCATCGGTTTCCCAGGTGGAAACGTCCGTGAGAACAACAATGCGCGGCTTGAGCGGATTTGTTTGTGCTGCGGCTGATCGGTTTAAGAAAAAGAACACGATGAATATTGATAAATATATTTTCATCTTCAACCTCTTTTAAAAACGATAGACAGTAGTATTTCAATAGGTATCTACCAAAGCTAACATTGCAACTCCGATGAGGATGCTACAATGGTTTAAATTCATAGCAAAAATGTTTTTAAAGTAACTACCATAAAAATTCCCAGACTAGATGAAATCTTTTCTATCCACTTCCCTACTCCTGAAAGCACAGCGCTGTTGCTTATCCCACTGTGGTAGCCCAACCAGCCATATTAGACCTTCATCACCACCATAATTTATAAAAACTGCATGGACAATACATCCAACAAACTTGTTATTCGAAATGTAGGCACTAACTTGCTGCCCGGCTGAAACTGTAAAAACGCCGATTTTAAACCAGAAACCAAGTAACAAACTTTTAGAATATGGCTTCAGGACTTTTTGCCTTATTGGATGACATTTCAGCCTTGGTAAAAGCAAGCGCCGCCTCATTGGATGATGTGCCCACCCAGGTAGCCAAAACTACCGGCAAGGTTTCGGGCATCGTAATTGACGATACGGCGGTTACGCCCAAATATGTGGTGGGCCTTGATCCCTCCCGGGAGCTTTCGATTATTTTCCGGATCGCCAAAAAGTCGCTGGTCAACAAATTATTGATCTTAAGCCCGGCAGCCCTGCTGCTGGGGTACTTTGCCCCCTGGGCGATCACTCCTATTTTAATGATGGGAGGTGCTTATCTGTGTTTTGAAGGGTACGAAAAAGTGCATTCGATGTTTAGCAAGCACCACGAGGTGCACCCCGAAAGTGAGCCGGTGAAAGTTATTACACCGGAGGAACTGGAAAAGGAACGCGTGACCAGTGCCGTCCGCACGGATATTATTTTGTCGGCTGAAATCATGGCCATCGCTTATAGCCAGGTGACGGACCAGCCCATCACCAACCAAATACTGGTGATGCTGGCGGTAGCTGTTTTTATCACAGTGGCCGTATATGGCTTTGTCGGCTTGATTGTTAAAGCGGACGATATCGGCGTACACCTGGCCCAAGACCGTTACCACCCGGTTACCCGAAAATTCGGGCGCGGTATCGTAAAGTTCATGCCGCACTTTTTAAGCATCCTGGGTGTGGTGGGTACGGTGGCCATGCTTTGGGTAGGTGCCGAAATCATTGCCCACGGCATCCCATTTACCAGTCATTTGCTCCATGAATTAGAACTTTCCTTAGCAAACATTCCTGCGTTGGCCTGGCTGGCCAAGGCACTGATCAGCGCTATTGCCGGATTGATTATAGGCTTTATTATTGAAAAAATTATCGTGTTGGTAAAGAAGGTTTTACCTGGGAAGAAATGAGGCACAGATAATTTGCTGGCTGTCGCTCATAAACATGAGCAACTTTATCGTTACATGGAGTAGGCAGTAAACGATACAATGTGCTTCGCCCCCATTACCAGCCATGTCCCAAACCCCGCACAAAATCTATTTTGGAAGAGCAATTAATTTTGCTATTAAAGAGCACATCCGCAGTGCAATCGAAGAAAGGGTCCGGAAGCACAGAAGTTTGCCCAGCAACGGCAATGCGGCCCTATTGGGCATAAATTCAAATCCAAATGCCCATGAGAATGCATAACTCTAAAGAATGTCCACTTTTTTTCACTTTCTCTCAGCCAATCTAATACCCTTTGGCAAAGGTGTTTTCTTTTATACTCAATGAACGGAAAAAAATCTGGATCCGTTAAGTTAGCATTTTCTATAGCAAATCAATTTCCACTATTTTATCCATCATCAACTTCGAATTGGGTTATCATCCCATAAGGAAAGTACATAACCCATCAGTTTCTGTGTAGACGATGCAACATCGGCTACATCTGTATCCATGACCAGGTCTGGATGAAGAGGAAATTCATAGGGATCGTTAATGCCTGTTAGGTTCCATATCTTTTCTGGGTGATCATCTGGCAATAATGCTCTTTTATACAATCCCTTAGTATCCCTGTGTACCAGTTGGTCCAATGCACACCTGAGCCAGATTATTTTGGCTGCGAATCGTTCCCGCAATTCAATTCTTATCTCCTCATATGGGTTGATCGCCGCAATAATGGCCAGTACCCCCTTTAGCTGATAACTATGGGCTATAGCGGCCAACCGCCGTATATTCTCCCGCCGGTCGGCTGCCGAAAATCCAAGGTCCCTGCACAGGATTTTCCGGTATATATCGGCATCAATTACTGTTGCAGATATACCCTTTGCATTGAGCTGCTCTTTCAGGGCAGTGGCTAAAGTCGTTTTACCGGCGCCAGACAGTCCGGTCATTTGAAGGATGAACATATAAATAATATCAATAAATCTTTTGCAGGGATAAGTGACATTTGACTAATCTCTCATCCACTTAATCATACCGGGATAAACAATTGCAGAGCCTTCCAATACAGTCGTCATACCTAACCATTGCAACACAGGTACTCCAATATAACGTCCAGCTTGGAAATTATCAATAATGGACAATCCTCCTCCATGGTAGCCGTCTTTGTGAAAAACAAATTCAGGCTCCAAGCCCAGGTAAATACAGGCGGCGTAACTCCACGCGATTACCATCATTTCTTCTGCCGGTGCGTCTTTCCTTTTTTGAATGTGCGGGCCGTATAGGGCATTTCTTTCAGCAGCCGGAACAACGGCAATGTGCCCTGCTTCATGCAAGATGTCGCCAGGATACTGGAGCCGGTCTTGATCAATAATGATACTACCTTGTTCAATGAATAAGCCGGGAAGAAAACATTGATCGGCCGGTATGGGCTTAAATTCTGTTTGGATACCGATTTCATGAATAAAACCCATTGCTTTTTTAAAATAGTCAGCTTGGCTCATGGTAATCGTTTTGGTTTTAGAAGTTTGGAACTAAAAAAGGCAGTTATACCTAAATTACTCAATCATTTTCAAATTTCCTTCTCCCAAAGGCATTATCACAGTCTTATCCCCAAATATTAGTGACCGTGGATGAACAATCAATGCAATCATATTATTAACCGATGAGCAGAAAGCGGTAAATTACCTTATGACCACATCTGAACTTAAGCTATGGTTGCCGTATAAATTACTTTGTCTTCAGGACGAAATACTTTGCAGGTGGCTTTATATTGGTGAAAAAAGATTTGTGGAACCCTTCTTCGATGAAACCATCCTTAAATGTTTGAGTCATCCGTATAACTCGAAACGATTCAAGAGTGTCAGTTCTATTGACCTCTTGCCCCAATGGGCATGGGCGTTGGACCACCTCAGGCCCACAGCTTTCATCTTTCATATTTCCAGGTGTGGTTCCACCCTGCTTTCGCAGCTTTTAAGCTTGGCTCAACAAAATATTGTGATCTCTGAAGGACCTTTTCTCGATGAACTGTTGCGTTTACCCTTTCAAAGCAGGAATATTTCTGAAATATATTCCGACCAGCTCTTTACAGCCGCACTTTCATTTTATGGACAAAAAAGAATGGCGGCAGAACGTCACCTGTTCTTGAAAACAGATAGTTGGCATATTTTGTTTTATGATCGTTTGCGTCGGCTTTTCCCCAACACGCTTTTCATCTTACTTTACCGCAAGCCTGATGAAGTCCTGTATTCGCATCAAAGAAGGAGAGGTATACACGCTGTGCCTAACATAATTGAAGCAGATTTATTTGGATTTGATAAGGACACTCTAAACAAACCGGATTTGGATTGGTACTTGGCAAAGGTGTTGGAAAAGTATTATGCCGCCTACCTGGAGGTGATTAAACACGATAGCGATTTTATTTTAGCGAATTACAGCGAAGGAATGCTGAATATCTTCAAACGGATCGAAACCAAGACCGGGATAGGCTATTCAAAGAAGGAATGGCAAAGAGCGAAAGAAAGAGCAGGATTTGATGCAAAAAGTCCTGATACCTTATTTGGCAAACAACAGAAGGCTTCAGAATACCCCGAATACATGCAAACATGCTTTGCCTTGTATCAGCAAATAGAAACGTTTCGTAGAGAAAATGAATAAAGTGTACATCGATGTGAAAGAAAGCCCCAGCATAGATCGATCCAGATCATCCATCAGTGTGTTTTAGTGCCAAGTTTTGCTCCAACTCATCTGCTAACCGGTTCGTCACCTCTGTATTCTGCAAGCGTAATTCGTGGATTATCTTCAGCTGAGCCTTGATATCAAGGCTGATTGGCGCTTCTACCACCGCCGCTTTTTCGAAAAGCTCTTTCAGCCAGTCATTTACAAGGCAATCCACCACCAGGTGAATCCGATCCTCCTTTCCATGGTTGGCTACTTTGTGGGGTAGGTTTACATTCACGTACCAGCATTCGCCTTCCTGCATAACTACTCGCTCGCCGCTTACATAAAAAGCTACTGCAGGGTTGGTGAAAATGGGAAAATGAAGGCGTGCCTCTCCTTTCTCAAAAGCAAGGTCATGGTCGCGGTGTTCTTTTATAACAGAACCCGCCCGTAAATTCATTAAACGGACAGCCATGATCGGACAATGAAAATCATCTATCAGTTTTTTTATGGCCAGGCACGCTTCCATTAATGGTGTGTTTGCAAACGCTTGATTTTCCTTAGCATCCGGAATAATCATCCCGGATTCTCCTGACGGCGATCGTAAGGATAAAATAGTCCAATTGCCTTCGTAGTGTTTCGTATTAAAATGTGGCTGCCATTGGCAGTTGAGGGATAAAACCTCTGTTTGAATTTGCTGAACAGGCACCCCAAAAGGCAGTCGTGCATAATGTATCATAAGCAGGTCATATGGCGTTAAAGAAGAGGTCCAGGAAGTAGCGGGCGGTATTAAGTTAAAAATATTTTTTTATATGTCCCTTTTTATATTGTAGCTTTAATAAGCCCCATTTCTTTAGGTTGAACTAACAAACTTTTCTGCACTTGAACTAGTATATCTGTATTACTTGTTAACTGAATTATTCAAATTGCCCGTTGAATACTCCAGGGTTCCCGTTGATTACTCCAGGCGAAGATATTCATCATTAACCCTATTGCTCACCTACCAAACAACTAACTGTATGAGCACATTTTCGCGGAGAGATTTCTTAAAGTCTGCCGGCATATTAGGCGGTGGCTTCACCGCTTTTGGAAGCACGATACCCGGGCACATAATTGCCGGTACCAGCGCCTTCGGCTTGCCCTATTATATGCCTGGCGCCCCCTTCCTACACGACCTTAGGAAAAGTACGGATGCCTCACTCACGCTGCAAGGCGTGGTTTACCAGCACGATGGAAAAACCCCGTTGGCCGATGCCGTTGTGGAGGTCTGGCACTGCAACAGCCAGGGTCATTTTGATTTTAGCAAACTTTATATGTACAGGGGCAAGACCCTGGCGGATAAGCAGGGCCGCTACCGTATAAAAACCAATCTTCCTGGACGGTACAGGGAGAAAGGGCATTTAAAAATGAGCCGCATATTTATGCTGGTGAACGGTGCCGGGCACAAGGAGTCTTTTTCACAACTATACCTCGACCAGGCGCAAAAGCCTTATATCGACAACCGGCATTGGGCCGCTTCTCCTTTAGCCCAAAGGCCCTCTTTGCCTAAGCGGTTACCATCAAAAAACCAGGTAGTGATCACCTACGATCATTTCCTCAATCCATTAGGTTTCCTGCACCTTCCTGATGCCCGCGAGACGGCCAACAGCCGGCTCCGGCTATACCCCGGACCCGTGAACACGCAGTCGTGCCTGACCTTTGGTAAATCCCGGCCGGGCAATGTGGTGGTCCGCCTCTGGAATAAAAAGCAGCAAGTGGTGCAGAAGCAGGTTTTTAGAGATGTAAAACCAGAAGCCACCCTGCCTATCGGAGTTCAGTACCTACCTGCAGGCGTATATACCTGTTCCATTTTTACCAGTCGTTTTGGTGAATTCACCAGGAGGCTTTGCGTGGGTTAACAGCATTATTACTGATCCTCAGTGTATTAATTAGTTATACTATTCTTTACAATTAAAATCATAACACATGGAGTCGTTTTTAGCTGCTATCATCCTGTTTGCAGGCAACTTTGCGCCCCGGGGTTGGGCTTTTTGTGGGGGCCAGATTTTAGCCATTGCTCAAAATACCGCCCTGTTTTCTTTACTTGGTACTACCTATGGCGGTAACGGGCAAACCACTTTTGCGCTTCCCGATCTTAGGGGCCGCGTGCCGGTAGGTGCAGGACAGGGGCCTGGATTGTCGAATATCAATTTAGGGGAAATGGCAGGAGCACCCACTCACACTTTAATTATCACCGAAATGCCGGCCCACAACCACACCGTAACGCTGCAGGCAGTGAGCACGGCGGGGAATACGCATACGCCCGGACCTACTACTTCCATGGCCCAGTTGGTAGACAGCCGTAGCAACCCGTTGAATGTTTATTCTACTGCTGCAGCCAACACGAGTAGCGCGGGCGGATCAGCCAGTATAGCAGGCGGAAGCCAGCCACACAACAACATGCAACCTTACCTGGGCATGAATTACATTATTACCCTGGAAGGTATCTATCCATCCCGCAACTAATACCCAATCGGTATGCAGCCCATTAAAATTGGTTTCTTATCGCCTTATTCCGGGGTTTCGCCCAACCTGAACCACCAATTGGTGGAAGGATTTGTGTTGCCTTTTGCCAAGGGTTTCAAAGGCGAAAAGATTTTTGAGTTTATACCGGAATACGTACAGCAGGGTGGGGCAAAGTCTGTAAGCGAAGCCGTAAAGAAACTGCTCCACTTTCACCATGTCGATATTGTTTCGGGGCTTGTCAGTTACCAGGTAATGTCTGGGGTAATCCCTTTGATCGAGCAGCGGAAAAAGCTGGCCTTTTTCTTTGACCTGGGCGAGTATTTGCCTTCTGAAAGCATTCTTTCGCCCCATGTTTTTTACAACAGTTTCCAACTGTGGCAGGCAGAATATGCCCTGGGCTATTGGGCGCACAAAGAGTTTGGCGACAAAGGCATGGTACTGATGCCGCTGTACGAATCCGGCTACCAAATGCATTCAGCCTTCCGGCTGGGGACCGTCGGTGCGGGTTCCGAGGCTATTGATTACCATTTGTTGCCTTACGTCGAAGGGCAATCGCAGGTATCGCATCATGTAGATCACCTATTGCACTACCTGGAACAACATCCCCCTGCTTACCTGCACGTGTTGTTTTCGGGCAACGAGGCCAGCGAGTTCCTGGCAAAGTTTTATGTCTCGGGCCTGCTGCATAAAATTCCGCTGCTGGTCAGTTCCCTGATGGCGCAGCCCGAATGGCTGGAGCCCATTGCACACTTAGGCGGCAGCTTTTATACCGCCTCCACCTGGAATCCAGAAAGTACAGAAACCGCCAACCAGGCATTTGTGCAGCCCTTTCGCACTTTCACCGGCAAATCACCCGGGATATTTGAGCTGTTGGGCTACGAAATGGGTTTGATGTTCAGTCACATATTGTCCGAGCTTAAGGGTCGCAACTGGCCGGCGGTAGAGCAACTGCTGCAAAACGGAATTCTTCCCGGCCCCCGTGGGCCGGTTAACTTCTGGCCCCGGTCAGGATTTATAGTTCCTTCTATAGCTATTGAAAAAATAACGGTCAACAGTAAAGGAAATACAAGAGTGGCTGTGGGCGGTGGGACAGGAACCCTTTACAATAGCCCGGCATTCGATAGTATCCATGAAGAATGTAAAACAGGTTGGCAGAACCCCTACCTCTGTGTTTGAATTAATCATCTTAAACCGCAAAGGTTATGAGAAATCTTCTTCACTGCTTATTAGCAACCGTTCTTTGCTGCCTCTGTTCCGGATACTTAAATGCCCAAAGCACCACGGCTGATTTTAATACTTCTCCTGCTGCA
>DASWYM010000277.1:0-6777 GCA_036404975.1 Chitinophagaceae bacterium | reverse complement strand
CTGGCGACCCTGCCGCTGGCCTTTGGCTCGCTGTTTAAAAAGGCCTACGGCCAGGCGACGCCCTCCTCCGTCCTGGACGTGCTCAACTATGCCCTTACCCTCGAGTACCTCGAGGCGGAGTTTTACAAGATGGGCGTGGCGGCGAACGGGCTGATCCCCGCCGCCGACCGGCCGGGTATCGTTTCCATCCGCGACCACGAGAACGCCCATGTGGCCTTCCTGCGCACCGCCATCCAGGGTGCGGGGGGCACGCCGGTGAGCAAGCCCACGTTTGACTTTACGGCCGGCGGCACCTACGGCAACGTGTTTACCAACTACGACACCTTCCTGGCCGTATCGCAGGCCTTCGAGGATACCGGCGTGCGCGCCTATAAGGGCCAGGCGGCCAACCTGATGAGCAACAAGGACGTGCTCACCGCCGCCCTCAACATCCACTCGGTAGAGGCGCGCCACGCCGCGCATATCCGCCGGGTCAGGGCCACCCGCGGTGCCGCGGTGAAGCCCTGGATCATCGGCAAGGACACGGGCGGCATTCCCTCAGTACAAGCCGTCTACAACGGCGAGGAAGTGACGGTGCAGGCCGGTGTGGAAATCACCAACATCAACGGCTTTTCCATCAGCGCCAATGCTGCTTCCGAGTCGTTCGACGAGCCGCTGACTAGCGAGCAGGTGCTCGCTATCGTGCGACCGTTTATCCAGTAAAAAGATAAGGCCGGTACGCACGTAGTGTCCGGCCTTCTGTAACGATTGTTTTCAATTTTAAACACAACTATATGAAACAAGTATTCCTGCAAAATTCCCTGCGCCTGCTTGCCGGTGCCCTCGTAGTCTTTTCCCTGTCGCAATGCACCAAAGAAGCCATGGACCACGACGGTGGCGCTGCTATGGATTCAAAGGCCATGCAATCGATGAACCTCAAAAAAGAGTACAGGGCTTCGCTGGGCGCCCTGAACAATTCGGTGGCTCACGGTATGGCTCACCTGGTGCTCGACGGCAACAGGCTGACCGTATCGCTGGAGGCCATGGGCCTGGAGGCCGGTAAACCGCACCCCCAGCACATCCATGGGTTTATGGAGAACAACCGTAACTCCACCTGTCCTACTTCGGCGCTTGATACCAATGGAGACGGGCTGATCGACCTGGGCGAAAGCGTGCCGGCCTACGGCCCGGTGATCCTCGACCTGGCCCCGATGCCCGTGGCCGATGCCCAGGGGAAGGTGATGTATACCCGAACATTTGAGATCAGCAAAGACCTGTTACCGCTGCAAAACAGGGCCATCGTGCTGCACGGCCTGACGGTGAACGGCACCTATATCGCTACCCTGCCCGTGGCGTGCGGACAGGTGATGCCGGTGAGTGGTGAATGATGAGTGATGAGTGGTGAGACGAAGGACGTTTTCACGCACAGGCTACAAGACAAGGCCCCGGATGTAAATGCCGGGGCTTTTTGATTCTTTGGTGTTCCGGGAGACCAAGGGTTGCTGCCGTGGGCTCCATTGTTTCCTTCCTGGGCTATGCCTGCCGCTTACCAGCGGCTTTCTAAAAGGCCGCTACCTATTTTTTGCTTACTTCGTCAACAAATTTCATCCCTCCACAATCGCATGGAATAAGCGCTGGTTAGTAGCCGCATAAAAGGATATACTCACGGAGATGAATGAATGCACCCGAGTCCCGCCCCGGCTTAAGGCCGATGCGGAGACCCGGGTGTAAAGTTATTATGAAATATAAGTAACCCTCCAACTGGTACTTCCAGACAGAGATCAGTGATGATCATAATCATCCTAATGATCTGCGTTCCCCTGTTCTTTGTGTCTTCGTGTTTTTGTGTTCTTCGTGTAATCATGATCGCTTTAACGACCCTTCACCGTTGTCCTTCATGGCAAACATTACAGGAATGCCGGTCAGGAATGGATCGTACCGGTGGCTTCCTTGCGCCGGAAGCCGGGAAGGAGGCGGTAGGCGCCGGCGGCAAAGAGCCCCGTGAGCATGAAGCGGAACGGTGAAGGAAAGTGGAAATAAGCGAATAAGGTAATAAGGTTGGAATTGCTTTGTACTGGCTACTATTAAGGTAATAAGGTCAGGCAGGAACCTTTGTCCTTGTTTATGGGCAATAAGGTTGGGTCGTTTACAGGCGGCAATTACCAGGGGAATAAGGTTGGGAGCAATTAACGCCAGTTAGTATTAAGTGATTAAGGTCAGGCAGGAACTGTATGACAGGCCAGGAATTTATAAGATGGGAGCTTAGCTTTTGAAGGGAATTAACCTTTGAGAACCAGACCCGGGTCACTGACCGGGCCAGCTGTCCTGCACCTGGGGGTACAGCCCCTGGTATTGAGCATTTTTGGTATACTTTTGAGCCCCTGCGGTTGGGCTGTTTTGCTTTCCAGGCATGTTTCCCCGCCGGCAAAGGAAAGGGGTCGTTAACCAATACGGTCCAACGATATTTATTGCAGCATAACGTATGAAAAAGAATTCAGCGACACCGCAGCTCCTGGGAGCCCTTGCAGGCAACAGCCTTATACTTACTCTTGCTTTTTTATTTACCGGCTGCTTTTCGGCCCGGCCCGGTACCGGGAAGTGGTCCCGGCAGATGGTGGAAGCGCACGGGATAAAGGACTTTTATACCAACCGGGCTTACCAGGAACAACTGTCGACGACCGGGTGGGATTATGTGGCCGGCCTGGTGGCCAACGCGGTGCTGAAGGCCTGGGAACGCAACCCCGGCCAGGCCTCGTATTACGAGGCGGTGAAGGCCTATGCCGACCGGAATACGTCTCCCGACGGTTCGATGATCCTGAACTCGGCAGGCGGGTCGGCCCTGCGTCCCAGCAATATCGACGACCTTCCTGCGGGAAGGATATACTTTACGCTCTACCAGGAGGAGCTGAAGCGGGGCAATACGAAAGATGCCGAGCGCTATAAAAAGGCGGCCACCGTCATCCGCAACAAGCTGAAATACGATCATGCGCGCATACCGGAAGGCCTGCCCGGGGCGGGCGGCTTTTACCACAAGGCGGTTTACCCCAACCAGATGTGGCTCGACGGCCTCTATATGGGCGCTACTACCTACGCCCAGTGGCAGTCGCTGTTTGGAGCGGCCGATCCAAAAGACAACGCGGAGAGCTGGGCGGATATAGCGATGCAATTCAAGATCATTCACCGCTATACCTACGATGCGGGCAAGCAGCTGAACTACCATGCCTGGTCGGCCACGCCCTCTGATCCGAATTCCTTCTGGGCCAACAAGAGCGGCCCCTTCACCGGGAGCAGCCAGGAGTTCTGGGGACGGGGTATGGGCTGGTATTTTGCGGCCCTGGCCGACGTGCTGGAGCTGATGCCCAGGGAGCATCCCGATTTTGCCGATGTGCACGCCATTTACCGGCAGGTGGCGGCGGGCCTGAAGCGGTGGCAGGACAAAGAGTCCGGCGTATGGTACCAGCTGTTGCAATACGACGCCACCGTGAGGGGCGACGGCAGGGGCGATACGGTGAACGGTAAACTATACAACGTGGGCACGGCGCCCAACTACCTGGAAGCCTCCTGTTCGGCCATCTTCACCTATGCGTACCTGAAAGGTATACGGCTGGGATTACTGGACCGGAAAGAGTATGGCCCCACGGCAGAAAAAGCCTACAAGGGTATCCTGAAAACCTTTGTAAAAAAAGAGGGTGGCCAGCTGGATATTATCCAGTCGTGCGCCTCTGCCGGGCTCGGACCGGCCTCCAATCCGTCGCGCACAGGCACCATCAACTATTACCTCTGTGGCGAGGACGTGGGCCTGGCGAAGAACGAAGGCAAGGCCGTGGGCACCTTTATCATGGCGGCAGTGGAGTATGAGCGGATGAGAAATGAGTGATGAGTGATGAGTGGTGAGTGGTGAGTGGTGAGAGAGAAGCTGCTAGCTGACAGCTGTTAGCTGCCAGAAGAGAGCTGTATGCTGCACGCTTGACGCTATACGTGAAAGGTGAGACGGGAAACGGGAAGGGCAGATCGTTCGATGATCGATTATTCGCTGCCCGCCGGGGACTTCGGCAGAAGTGTTCCTGGAGCTTTTTCTGTTGTATGCGGGAGGGATGGGGGGTACGGAGGCGTCCCCGCCGACGTGCCGACGACTCACTGTCCGCCTGGGGTCTCCCGCAGCGCGAGCGGAGGGGACCCCGGGCCAGACGAAGCTGAAAGCTGCAAGCTGGACGTGAGAAGAGAGAAGCGAGAAGTGAGACGTCAGACGGGAAGGGACCGGCTATTGATCCCCTCTTATTGATTAGCTATGGTATGCATCCCATTCCAGGATTTTCGTGTCTCTTTCTTATCTCCACTGGCTACCAACCGTACAACTTATTGTTGCTCATGAATTTTTTTTTACGTGTGTAATGCTTTCATTCTATTGAAAAAGAAGTAATTTCAAGGTACGCCCCCTATCAAATCTCCTTCCGGTCCTTCTAAACACTTTATGATTTCCCTTTTCCTGTGAGGCCATTGCTGTCCTGGTTCAGTTCAAACGGAAAGACCTGGTTTTCAACCATAGCATCGTGGCAGTGCCTGCAAGCCCGGCAGCAGCAAACGAAACTGTATTACGCACACTAACCTGCTTTTGTTATGCGAAACACCTCAACCCTGCGGCGCCCCGGCCTTCTTCTGCCCCTATTGTTCCTGCTGCATTTTGCTCTTCCCGTCCGGGCGCAAACAGATACCATACCTCCCTCCACGCAACTCCGCCAGTATGTGATCTATGCCGAGGGGGCAACACCCACGGGTCTGGACACGGTACTCTACGGCGTGCAGGTGGGCAGCAATACCAGTATTGGTGGCGGTGGCTTTATCGGCAGCCGGCTGTTCATCGGGTTCCAGGACAATAACGGCATCGGGGCCTCGCTGTTCAGCGGCAACCTTATTTCCCTGGGGGCCGGCAACACCCTCAGCGGCAACCTGTCGTCGGCCAACGAGCGGGGACTGTTGGCTCCTGTCATCCGGTCGGGCGACAACCAGATCGGCCTTACGGACCCGCCCAGCGGGGGCATCATCCATTCACGGGGTAATGTCACTATCGACCTCAGCAGTTCGGTGTTGGGGCCCGTGCGTGTACAGAGCCCCTACACCTACGAAGGGCCGGAGCCCAGTATCCTCGGCCCGCAGTACGCTACGGTGAACGTGCCCACCCTGCCGGCGCTGCCCGAGCCGCTCACCTTTCCCACGGCGGGCTCCGCCGACCTGACTTCTACGGACACTATTGCCGCCGGCCTCTACGGGGATATAGCCCTCAGCGGGGGCGCCACCCTTGTGTTCTCGGCGCCGGGCACCTACGTGTTCTCCTCCATCCAGAATACCAGGAACAATACGTTTGAATTCACCTTCCCGGAGGGGTCCACGGAACGCTACAACATCTACGTGCACGGCGATGTGGACCTCGACTCGCTGCGGGTGCTCATTAACGGGTCGGCCAACGACGGATCCTCCTTTCCCCTGGCCGAGCGGATCTACACGGAAATACACGGCACCGGCGCCACCGGGGGTGGTGATGCCTTTATCCTGATGAGTGACGGCATCAGTGGCGAAAGCAACTGGGCCGGCACGGTGTATGCCCCCAACGGGCGCATCCGTTTTGGTATTTCGGGCAACACCATCCTTCATGGCGCCCTGTGGAGCCGCCATCGCGTCATCATCGGCAGCGGGTCCACCATCTATTACCGCCCACTACCGGCAACTGCTGCCGACCTCATCACCCCGACGCTGCCCATGCCCACCGACGGCCGCATGGCGGAGGGCACCAAGATTGACGGCGTGCTCTACGGGGTGAGCGTGTCGGACACCACCGCCTCCTCGCCCGATCTGCGGGTGGTGGGCGACCGCATCTGGGTGGAAGTGATCGCCCAGGAGGGCAAGGTGGACGCCGTGCGCTCCACGCTCATCAGCCTGGGGCTGACCAGCCAGGTGTTCAACGAGCCGGGCAGCCTGGTGATCACCGGGCTCTTCCCCATCGACCGGGTGGAGGAGCTGAACACCATCAATTTCGTCGATTATGCCCGGCCCCTGTATGAGCCCATTACGAAGTCGGGGGCGGTGCAGAGTGAAGGGGCGGCCACCATGAGGGCCGACCTGGTGGCGGCCGGCTACCCCGCTGTCAGCGGCGAGGGCGTGAAGATCGGCGTGATCTCCGACAGTTACGACCGGTCGAGCGCTACCATACAGTATGCGCCCCTGGATGTGCAGGCCGGCGAACTGCCGGGCAACGAGGCGGAAGAGGAACCGGTGCAGGTGGTGCTCGACTACCTCCAGGGCTACCGCAGCGACGAGGGACGCGCCATGCTGCAGATCATCCACGACGTGGCGCCGGGGGCTAAGCTGGCCTTCCGCACGGGTTTCCTGTCGGCGGGCGACTTTGCCAACGCCGTGCGGCGGCTGGCCGACCCGGAGCTGCCCGGCGGAAAGTGCGACGTGATCGTGGACGATGTGAGCTACCTTACCGAGCCCTATTTTACCGACGGCGTCATCTCGAAAGCGGTGAAAGATGCCGTGGCCGGCGGTACTACCTACATCACTTCGGCGGGCAACTTCGGCGAGCGGTCGTACGAAGCACTGTTCTCGCCCCTGCAGGTGAGCGGCATCAACGGGCAGGCGCACAACTTCGGCGCCGGCAATGCCTACCAGTCCCTGCAGCTGAAGGCCGGCTTCTATACCATCATGCTGCAGTGGGAAGACCAGTTTTACTCGCTGGGCGGCAACACCGGGGCCACCATCGACATGGACTTCTTTCTTACCGGCATGGATGGAGCCCTTATC
>DASWYM010000276.1:0-8358 GCA_036404975.1 Chitinophagaceae bacterium | reverse complement strand
AACACGAAGGAAAGGTTAGCACTGGGATAAAAGAAGCTGTTGTTGCCCTGCGGCAAGGTAGACGACCAGTCGTTGCGGCCGGTAAGACCAAGGAACAGGTAGTTCTTAAACCCGAGGTTCACATCGCCGTACACGCCAAAGAGGCGGCGTTCGGTGTAGTCGGGGATCAGGTTATTAGAGTTGGGCGAGCCGGCCGTATTGGTGAGCACATAAAGGTTGGGTATGACCAAATCGTTGATCTGGCTGAACGACTCTTGGAACACCCGCTGGCGATAGTTATGACCCACCAGTGCACGGAGTGAGAGGTTGTCGGTGAGGTTGAACTTACCGGTAGCAATAAGGTCGCTGGTCATCTCACGGATGCTGATGGATTGTTCAGAGTACGAGCCAGGATAAGCATTATCCTCGTTCTGTGCACCAGCAGGTACGGTGATCTTGGCCCGTATCTGGCGGCGGAAATCGGAAGTAACGTCCGTACCAACGCGGTAGAGCACGTCCAGCCATGAAGCAGGCCGGTAACCCAGTTCTATATTGCCCAGCACACGGTTGACGTTGCTGGTATAAGCGTCTTCGCCCAGGTACCACCAGGGGTTCACTGTGTAGGCGCCGTAATAGCCAAGGGGTGTATTGAACTTATTGTTCTTATAGTCCTTCAGTTCCAGCAGCGAGATGTCGCGCGGTGTCTGCAGCACCTGGTCATAGGGCGAAGGTCCCTGGCCCTGCACCGATAGGTCGCCTAAAGAGCGGATGTAATTGATGGTAGCATTGGAGTAGAACTTCTTCGACAATTCGGCTGTCCCGGTCAGGCGTACCGATGTGCGTCCGTATTCCGTTCCGGGCATTATACCCTTCTGCTTGATGTTGTTGAAGGACATGAAATAACTGTTGCGCTCGTTGTTCTGCGACAGCGTAATGCCGTTATTAAACACCTGGCCTACATCAAAGAACTCTTTTACGTTATCGGGCAACGCCACATAAGGCTTCACCCGTTGCTCGCCTTCCACCACCTGTCCCCAGGGACGCACCACGCCATCAAACTTTGGTCCCCAGCTCCAGTTCTCCCGCAGGTCGGGATGGTCCTTGTCCACCCCCTGGCCGTACTCGTTCTGATACTCGGGGAGTTTCAGGATCGACTCGAGGCTAAAGGAGCTGGTCAGGGTCACTTCGGTGCGTTTGGCGCCGAGGCGGCTGCCCCGCTTGGTCGTAATGATCAGCGCTCCGTTGGCGGCGCGGCTGCCGTAGAGGGCGGCTGCGGCAGGGCCTTTGAGCACTGTAACGGACTCCACATCCTCGGGGTTGATATCGTTACCCCGGTTGCCGGGGTCTACCTGGTTATTCAGGTTATCGCCCGGGTCGATCTGCGAGTTGTCGATAGGGATGCCATCCACTACGATAAGGGCCTGGTTGTTTCCCAAAAGGGAAGTTCCACCTCTGAAAACGATGCGGGTGGAACTTCCCACACCACCGGAGCTGCTGGTGATATTGACACCAGCCACCTTTCCTTGTAAAGAATTCAGCACGCTGCGTTCGCGCGCGCGGGTCAGCTCTTCATTACGGATGGTGGGAGCCGAATAACCGAGCGTGCGCACTTCACGGCGCACCCCACCGGCTGTCACGATCACCTCACTGAGCTCGCGCGATTGCTCGGCCAGTGAAATGGTTATACTATTATCGGCACCCACATTGATCTCCTTGGTGCCGTACCCAATACTCGATACGATCAATGTGCTACCGCTGGCAGTTGCGATGGTAAACTCTCCGGCTGCGTCGGTTTGGGTAGAAGCATTCTGACCCCGCACTGTGATGGTGGCGCCCACAACCGGGGCACCCTTGTTATCAATAATTTTTCCCCGGATGGTCCGCTGTTGAGCCCATGCCCCCAGCAGGACCAGGAGGGCGGCGACGAATAGGATAACTCTTCTCATACAAAATTGGTTTAGTAACAAATGAATCTGTTGCTCTGAATGACAGTAAAAAGCTTTAGGATGCTGAGCGGGTGTGAGCGGCATTTACCGAACCGTGAAGATTAGCCGTTCAAGCACAGGATTCAGATGCTGAAATAAACGAACCTGTTACGTCCTGCACGGCAGACAGTTTTATGACAAGGGCATGTCAAATCCTGCTCATTGGATGAATGGCAGTATACCATTATGAAGCGCGCAGCAAATCGCTATAATAAGTGAATCTTAGCATAGAGAACCAATCTGCCAATGGGGTGCTTTAAGACGATACAAGAGGACAATAAGCTATCGATGAATAAACCACTCGACACCGACATGATCTATTACTCGGAGTTGAATGAGTGGTATACCGATAACGCCTTCCGCAGCTTCAGCATCAAGTATGTACTGGAGCACAGTATATACTATAAGACCGGCAGCAGGGAGCACGAAGTAAAAGAAGGACACTACCTGCTGGCCTGCAGGCAACCCGGCGTAAAGGCCTATTTCCATACTGGCACGCCGGTAAAGAGTATTTGTATTGATATCTGTCCACGATCGTTTGCCGAAGCATACCACTTGCTGCTTTCCCAAAACGACAACCTGGATAGCCAATTGGCCTCCTACTTCCGCTACCCGGAATTCTGCGAGCACATCAGCACAATGGATCATTCGGCCCTGGGCTACCAGTTGCAGGCGCTGGTGCCCCTCGTAAAATCAGGAAGGGCGGAAGCTATCAACAAGGAGTGGTTCCTCGCGCTGACAGAAAAAGTCATCTGTAAAGAATATGGGAACTACATGGCCCTGAAAAATATACATTCCGTAAGAGCTTCAACGCGCGTAGAGCTCCTCCGGAGGCTGCAACTCGGAAAGGACTACATGGACGAGCACTATCTCCACATCAAAGAGATCCGGCAGGTAGCTGACCATTGCGCCCTTTCGGAATACCATTTCTTCCGTTCGTTCAAGCAGGCCTTCGGCATGACCCCGCTGCAATATGTGACGAGCCGTAAGATGAGCCTGGCCAAAGAGATGGTCCTGTGCAGGGAAAAGACGATCGCGGAGGTAGCGCTAAGCTGCAACTTCCCGGATGTGTTTACTTTCAGCAAAGCCTTTAAACGATACTATGGCGTACCCCCTTCCGCTATGAGATAACCGCTCATCAAACGAGCAATATCTGACATTGTATGGTCCACAGAGGTCTCTATTTTTAACTATTAAAACGGAACCGATGTTCGAATTGTTCGAAAACATGAAGAAGAAGAAAACCCGACTGATCGTGCAACGGGGCATTGAAAACATTGCTCTCAAAGTAGAGGACATTGCACTGATCTATACCGAAAACAAGCTGGTCTTTGTCGTAGCCAAGGACGAGCGGAAATACCTTTGCGACAAGACGCTGACCGAACTGGAAGACATGCTGGACAATACCCTGTTCTTCCGGGCCAACCGGCAGTACATTATCAATGTGGATTATATACGCGGCTTTAAGACCTACGAGAAAGTAAAGCTGCAGGTGGACCTTACCTTTTCGATGAACTCCCACAAGATCATCATCAGCCAGGAAACCGCACCCCACTTCAGGAAGTGGATCTACGAGGCTTAGTAACTGCCTGTACCGGAAGGCAGTGAAAGGCCTCGTTTTAGCACCACCTGTGGTGGTAACTTAGCGGCTCATTTCGTTAAAAGCTTCCAATAAATACCCACACGGCATTTCTATGTCGCTTTCTTTTCTTTGCTTTGCTTTCCTGTTCGATTAGGACCCTTGTAATATAGAAAATTACCGGTCATGCAAAAGACACTTACCATTAAAGTGCTGCCCTCGGAGGCAGCCAGCGAGCACAAGATCAAAGAAGTAGCAGCCTCCGCCAGTGGCGTCCGGAAAGACCAGGTAAAAGGCTACCAGGTATTGAAGAAATCCCTCGATGCCCGCGGCCGCCAGGCCTGGTTCCATCTTACCATAAATGCCTTTATAGACGAGCCTTTCCAGGAGAGGCCTCTTGTTCCCCTGGAGCTGAAAGATGTCACCCATGCCGCCCGCCGGGTGATCGTGGTAGGCGCCGGTCCTGCGGGACTGTTTGCCGCCCTGCGCCTCATCGAGCAGGGCATAAAGCCCATCGTGCTGGAGCGGGGCAAGGACGTGCGGGCGCGCCGCCGGGACCTCGCTGCCATGAATAAGCAGGGGGCGGTGAACCCCGAGAGCAACTACTGCTTTGGCGAAGGGGGGGCCGGCACCTACAGCGACGGCAAGCTTTACACGCGCAGCACCAAGCGGGGCGACGTGCAGCGCATCTTAAGCGTATTGCACCATTTCGGCGCCGAAGAAAAGATCCTTTACGAGGCGCATCCCCACATCGGCACCAACAAACTCCCCCACATCATCACCGCCATGCGCGAGAAGATCGTGGAGTGCGGCGGCACCGTGCTGTTTGAAAAGAAGCTGACCGACTTTACGGTGGAGAACCACCGCATCCGGTCCGTTATTACGGCAGACGGTGATGAGCTGCACGGCGATGCCGTTATCCTGGCGACCGGCCACTCGGCCCGCGACATCTTCCAGTTGCTCAACGACAAGGGACTACAGATCCATATGAAGCCATTTGCCCTCGGGGTGCGCGTCGAACACCCGCAGGCCCTTATCGATACGGCGCAGTACCACTGCGATATCCGCAGCGAACACCTGCCCCCGGCCTCCTACAGCCTCGTGCAGCAGGTAGACGGTAAGGGAGTCTTCTCCTTCTGTATGTGCCCCGGCGGTATTATTGCCCCGGCGGCAACCGCACCGGGAGAAGTCGTGGTGAACGGTTGGTCACCTTCAAAGCGCAACAACCCTTACGCGAACAGCGGTATCGTGGTCAACATCGAAGAGAAGGACGTGCAGGCCTTTAAAAAGTATAAAGCCCTTGCCGGCATGCACTTTCAGCGCGAAGTAGAGCACAAGGCCTATGAAGCGGGTGGCGGTAAACTGGTGGCACCGGCACAGCGACTGGTGGACTTTACAAAGAATACGCTCTCTGCTACCCTGCCCGATTGTAGCTACCTGCCGGGGATCCATTCCGCAGACCTCAGGAGCGTATTACCTCCTATTGTACACGTCTCGCTGCAGACCGCGTTCAGGGAGTTTGGTAAAAAGCTGAAGGGGTATTACACCAACGAAGCCGTGGTGGTGGCTACCGAGTCGCGCACTTCTTCGCCGGTGCGCATTCCGCGAGACCCCGAAACATACCAGCACCCCCAGGTCAGGAATCTGTATCCCTGTGCTGAGGGTGCCGGTTATGCAGGAGGTATCGTGAGTGCCGCTATGGATGGCGAGCGGATGGCCAATGCCATTGCCGCCGTTTATTCGCCGGCGCCGCTTTGACGCTGATCCCTGCGCGAGATAAGCAGCTTCTCTTTTAACAGCTCGTTCTTCTTGTATGCTTTCAACTCTTTTTTGTAAGCGTCTTTTTCTTCTTCGCTCCTCTTTTTAACCAGCGAAGACAGGTCGGGCTTGCCCGCATCTACCCAGCTGGTGTACCAGAAGTCAGCCACCATAGCGGAAGACTTCAGCAACTGCTCATTGATGGTCTTTCCCAACCGTGCATTGTAAGCCCTGGCAAACTCGGTGGTGTAGCTTTTCACCTCGCGGCCGCGGCGCACCTGCGTGCGGTACTTGGTGGAGTCGGTGAAACCTTTGGAAGCTTCCTTCTCCTGGCCGAACACGTCGGTCAGCAGCACATGGGCTTCCTGCACCGCTTTCCATAACTGCTCCTCCGGACGCGCCAGGTACTTTGCCTTGTGCTTGCTATAGAGGTTGTAATTCGACAGCTCGATCTCGGGGATCACCGACTCCCATAGACTGTGCAGGCCTTTCTGCCCGGTGAGCTGCCCGTCGTAGTTGATGGAGGTATGCAGGGGTACGTGCGCATCGGAAATATAATGCCCCAGGTCAGCAGCGTAGTACAGAATGGAGTCGCTGTTCTTCAGGCGGAAAGCTTCGGTCAGCTTTGCCTTGGTCACCATCACCTGGTAGGGCACATAGCCATACTCGAGAAGGGAGTCCACCGAATACCGCTGCACGGCGGTAGCCCAGTCGTAGGGCATCTTCCAGGCGGCCGAGTCGCCAAAGGCCTCGAAGTCGATAAAGTGTTTCGTAGCTTCGGCTGAGTCGGTATTGCGCCGTTCGTCCGGGCGGGTGGAATATTTCACGAGGTAGTCCTTACCGCTGTAGAAGAAGGGGGCTACCCCCTTGGGCAGGCTATAAATAGCCAGCTGGTTGACGGTACGGTGTACGAGGAACCCCCAGCTGCTGCCCACCAGCAGTACGGCCAGGGCTATGGATACCATAACGGTACGTTTCATGGATAAAATTTGTGCAAAGGTGCGGCACCTCAACCTTTTCATACCCCATTTTAACAAGTTGGTCATCTCAATAGGACCATTGGTCCTAAAAACTTCCCTTTATCTTTATAGCACGCTACTTTGCAAACCAACACACTTAAAACAGCTGCTATGTTACTAGAGCTCAGGAATCTTAAGAAGTATTACGCCACCCAAAAGGCGGTGGACGACATCTCGTTCTCCGTGGAAAAGGGCAGCATCTTTGGCCTGCTGGGCCCTAATGGCGCCGGCAAGACCACCCTGCTGCGCATGATCACCGGCATCTTCTACCCCGACGAAGGCCAGGTGCTCTTCGACGGCAAGCCCTTCGACCCCGAAAAAGACATCCAGTACATCGGCTACATGCCCGAAGAACGAGGCCTGTATAAAAAGATGAAGATCGGCGAGCAGGCCCTCTACCTGGCCCAGCTAAAAGGCCTGGGCAAGAGCGAAGCCATGGAACTGATCAAGGAGTGGTTTGTCAAGCTGGAAATGCAAAGCTGGTGGAACAAGAAAGTGGAAGACCTCTCCAAGGGTATGTCGCAGAAGTTGCAGTTCGTGACCACCGTGCTGCACCGCCCCAAGCTCATTATCCTCGACGAGCCGTTCAGCGGGCTCGACCCGGTAAACAGCAACATCATCAAGGACGAGATCTACAACCTCGCCAAAGCCGGCTCGACTATCATCTTCAGCACCCACCGCATGGAGCAGGTGGAAGAGATCTGCGATCACATTGTGCTGGTGAACAAAGGCAACAAGATCCTCGACGGTACGGTGAAAGACGTCAAGCAGCAGTTTAAGGAGAACTTGTTCCGCATTGGCTTCGAGCAGCTTCCCCAGGTGTCCTACAGCCCGGCCTTCGAAGTGGTGAAAGAGGTCAGGGACCACACCTTCGTGGTGAAGATCACCGAGGGTCATCGTCCCAACGACGTGCTGCAGCACTTCATATCGGCGAACGCATCGGTGATCTCTTTCCAGGAGATCCTGCCTTCGCTTAACGAGATCTTTATCCAGCTGGTCGAAGGCACCCCTGCCGCCCGCCAGTTTCAACAAGTAACTGCTTAAACCAACCCACATGAACAAGATTTGGCTCATCATACAACGCGAATACTTAAGCCGCGTACGCAAAAAGACTTTTATCCTCACCACCATCCTCGTGCCCCTGGGCTTCGTAGCGATGATGGGTGTCATCATCTTTATCACGGTAAAGAACATCTCGCATGAGAAAGTGGCCGTAGTAGATCCTTCCGGCTATTTAAAGAGCAGTCTCGAAAGCGGCGAGATGATCACCTACGACTTTAGCGCCGGTGTCGATACGGGCAACTTTGTACAGAAAGGCTTCTCGGCCATCCTGTACGCTCCCAACAGCGGCATCAACAAGTCGCCTAACTTTAAGATCATCACCGAAAAGAGCCTGAGCCGGGTGGCGAATTCCAAGATCGAAAAGGACATCAGCCAGGCCCTGGAGAACAACATGATCAGCCAGGAGCTGAAGGTGGACCCCAGGCGCATCGACTCCATTAAGAACCGTGCGGATGCCGTGCGGCTGCAATCGGAGAAGAAGGGCGAAGGCGGCGAGCTGAAGTCCTCCAACTTTAATGTGGCCAATGGGCTGGGCTATGTGACGGCCTTTCTTATCTACATTACCCTGCTGGTCTACGGCACCATGGTGATGCGCGGTGTAATGGAAGAAAAGACCAACCGTATTGCCGAAGTGATCGTGTCCTCGGTGCGTCCCTTCCAACTGATGCTGGGCAAGATCTTCGGCATCGGGGCGGTGGGCCTTACGCAGTTCTTTATCTGGATCATCCTGATCGGCGTACTGAGCACCGTGGCCACGTCTATGATCCCGGCCGACGTACTGCAGCAGGTGCAGCAGAATGCCGACCAGATGCCGGGCGCTAACCAGCAGGGCTCCGAAGCCATCCGCGGGCTGGCACAGGCACAGCTCAGCCTTTCCACCATCAACTGGGGGCTGGTGATCTTCTGCTTCATCTTCTACTTCTTTGGTGGCTACCTGTTTTATGCTTCCCTGTTTGCTGCCATCGGGTGCGCGGTG
>DASWYM010000275.1:0-6151 GCA_036404975.1 Chitinophagaceae bacterium | reverse complement strand
AGGTTGGGATGGCTGTTGATGAATTCCGGCACTTCCTGCCCGCCGGTCTCTTTCTGCAACAACTCAAAGAGTTCTACAAACCCCTTGCAGTCCACGCCTCTTTTGGCCAGCAGGAGGGCCCCCTCTTCGTCGGCTTCGGTTTCGAGGCTGCGGCTGTAGGAAAGATCCTTTAGCTGGTCGGTGTTCTGTACCAGTACGGCACCCACCACATCGAGGTTGCCCAGCAACAGCGAGAGAATCATGCGTGAGGACAATTGACGGAACAGGCTGCGCAGGGTGTGGCGATTCTGCACATGCACATACTCGTGAGCCAGCAGGGCCGCCAGCTGCGGGTAGGAAGTGATCCCGCTCAGCAGCTTGTCGTATACCACGATGCGCCCGCCGGGAATAGCAAAGGCGTTGGCCACATCGCCTTTTACCACCGTGATCTGTATGTTGTAATCGGACCTTACGTTAAGTTGCCGGAAGAATTCGTTGATCAGTGCGGTGCGCTTTTCGTCCACCGTAAAGCTGCCCCGCATAGAGCGGTACATGCCTTCGCCCAGCTCCTTCTCATAATTCATTGATACATTGCCTGCCAGGCCGGAAGCAATCCGCGGCACCGCCACGAAGTAGAGGACAACACCCAGGATCACTATAGCCAGCAGCAGCTTGAGCAGGGTGCTCCCCCTGCGGCTGTACACGCTTTTGGCCTGCTGCGCCATGCGGCCGGTGAGCGCTTCGGCAAAGGCGGCCGAGGGGATGTGCAGCACCTGGCGGGCAGGCCCGGGGTACAGGAACTCGCCTCCATCCCCCTTCATAACCTGGTCGTAATACCAGAACACTTCCGACAGCGCTCCGTCCCTCTCTATCTGTATCGACAGCTTATGCTTCAGCAACGTCGCCGTCGCCGAAGCTCCCTGCCCATTATAGTAATATGTCGCCGCCGTACTTTCCACTAATTATTATTCTTCCTTTAATTACTTTCTCTACCTAATTCCTAATCCCTATCCCGATAGCTATCGGGACCTAATCCCTCTCATCAAATCATTTCACTCCCGAAATACCCCTGCAATGCCACCGGCAGGATAATGCCGTTCTCCGTCTGGTTGTTCTCCAGCAGGCAGGCCAGGATGCGGGGCAGGGCCAGTGAAGAGCCGTTCAGCGAGTGGGTCAGCTGGGTGCGGCCGTTGCCGTCTTTATAGCGGCAGCGCATGCGGTTGGTCTGGAAGCCTTCGAAGTTCGATACCGAGCTCACTTCCAGCCATTTTTCCTGGGCGGCACTGAACACTTCAAAATCGTAGGTGAGGGCGGAGGCAAAGCTCATATCGCCGCCGCACAGCCGCAGGATGCGGTAGGGCAGTCCCAGGCTTTGCACCAGCTTTTCCACGTGCTCCACCATATCTTCCAGCACCTCGTAGCTTTTGTCGGGCGGCACGATCTGCACGATCTCCACCTTGTCGAACTGGTGCAGGCGGTTCAGCCCGCGCACGTCCTTGCCGTAGGAACCGGCCTCGCGGCGGAAACAGGGCGTATAGGCCGTCATCCTGATCGGCAGGTCCGCTTCCTTCAGCAGGGTATCGCGGTAGATATTCGTTACGGGCACTTCGGCCGTGGGGATGAGGTAGAGGTTGTCCACCGTCACGTGGTACATCTGTCCTTCCTTGTCGGGCAGCTGGCCCGTGCCGTAGCCCGAGGCCTCGTTCACCATTAGCGGCGGCATGAACTCGGTATAGCCCGCGGCGGTATTGTAGTCGAGGAAGTACTGGATCAGCGCCCGCTGCAGCTTGGCGCCCTTGCCCTTATACACAGGGAATCCGCTGCCGGTGATCTTGTTGCCCAGCTCAAAGTCGATGATGTCGTATTTCTTCGCGAGCTCCCAATGGGGCACGGAGCCCGCAGGCAGCTGGGGCTTGGTGCCACCGGTGCGCACAATCTCGTTGTCCTCGGGCGTTCTCCCCTTGGGCACTTTGGAGGAGGGCAGGTTGGGCAGGCGCACCAGCAGGTCGTTGAGACCCTTTTCCACGCTGTCCAGCTCCTGCTGGATGGGGGCCAGGGCGGCCTTCAGGGTTTCCACGTCTTTTTTCTTTCCCTCGGCTTCTTCCTTCTGGCCTTTGCCCATCAGGGCACCGATCTCTTTCGAAGCGGCATTGATCTTCGCCTTGGTATCGTCGAACTGGAAAGTGAGGCTCTTGCGCTGGTCATCGAGGCTGATGATTTCGTCCACCAGGGCAGGCTCGGCAAAGTGCTTCACGGCCAATCGCTCTTTAACGCCTTCCGGGTCGTTCCTTAATTGTGCTAACTGCAGCATAGTCTGTGTTTTGTAATAGGGCAAAGATAATGTCCCGATAGCTATCGGGAGATGAGTGGTGAGTGATGAGGGAGGTCATTAAGTCAGTAAGTCATTGGGTCAGGAAGGCCATTTATAGTATAGAAGTCTTTATTTCTCCAGCAACGCCGGGCTATAACCTTTTGCCCTTCACCGGCCACCCCTCTTTACTCCCTGTCTGACCCCTATCCAACCAGTATTCCATCAGTATCTATATAGATACTGGTTATATACTGGTCAGATACTGGTTTGATACTGGTCGGATACTGGTCAACCTCGAAGAAGGTGGGGCGGAAAGTAGTTCTTGATGATGTAAATGCCACCCATAAAGGGGTGTTTGCGACAAAAAATAAAGGAGCCGATGCTCCTTTTGAATTACCTGTAATTCTGTTTCTATTGTAAGGAATCTAAAGCTGGCAGCTGGCAGCTCACAGCTAGCAGCTCAAAACTCACAGCTCGCAGCTATCCGCTCGCAGCTTGTTCCTTATACACTTCCGGCTGATGCACCTGCATCCAGCGGTCCGGTGCGGTGAGGGGCGTAAAGCCGTACTGCCGGTAGAGCCCATGCGCATCACGGGTGGCCAGCATAAAGCGGCGGAGGCCCTGCAGCGAAGGGTGCGCCAGGATGGCCTCCATCAGTCGTTTGCTTAAGCCCCGGCCCCGGTGGGCAGGATCGATAAATACGTCGGCCAGGTAGGCAAAAGTGGCCCCGTCGGTGATGACGCGGGCAAAGCCCACCTGCTCGTCGTGGTGCAACACCACGAAGCAAAGCGAGCCCTCTATGGAGCGCTGCACTACCGCCAGCGGGATATTTTCGGCCCAGTAGGAGGCCTGGCTTAAGAAGGCGTGGGTATACGGTACGTTAATTTTGCCCTTATCGGTGGTTATAGTATAATTATCTATTATCTGTTCCATGAAATAAAGGTGGGATAAAATACATTTGTGTCTATGAATATTAGTGATGATCTGCAAATAAGATGGTTTGGCCTGGAGCAAAAGCTGATGGACCGTTTTGAGAAAAAGCCCGATGTGGAGAGTGTATTGTTTCTGATCGGCATACAGGAGCTGGGCGATATCCGGAAGAAGTTCACCAAGGAGCAGAAGCAGGACCTGATGCACATTGCCATCTGCACGGTGCTGGCCCCCAGCGGCTACTACGAGCTGGAACGGGTGGACGAAGACGGCTGGCCCCACTTCCGCCAGCTGAAGCCTATGCCCGAGCTGAATCCCTTTCAGCAGGAGAATTTCCTAAAAGACCATATCCTTTTTTACTTTCAGCAAAACGAATTTATCTAGATGAGAAAAGCCCTGTGGACAGCACTGCTGGTGTGCTGCACTTCTGTACTCTTTGCCCAACAGAACGTTCCCCTAAAAAAGAAAGACCGCAAGCGCGACGTGGAGCTGGTGACCTCTAAAGGCACCATCATATTGCGTCTCAGCAACGAAACGCCCCTGCACCGCGACAACTTCCTGCGGCTGGTGAAGTCGGGTTATTACGACGGGCTGCTCTTCCACCGCGTGATCCGCAACTTTATGATCCAGGCCGGCGACCCCGACAGCCGCAACGCGAAGAAGGGCCAGGCCCTGGGCAACGGCGGGCCGAAGTATACCATCCCTGCCGAGTTCCGCCCCGGCCTGTTCCACAAGAAGGGCGTGCTGGCCGCTGCCCGCCTCGGCGATGGCCAGAACCCGCAGAAGGCCAGCAGCGGCAGCCAGTTCTATATCGTGCAGGGCCGGCGCTTTACCGATAAAAGCCTCGACTCGGTGGAAACCTACCGCCTCAAGCGCAAGCTGCCGGCCGCCCACCGCAACGTGTACAAGACCCTCGGCGGCACCCCGCACCTCGACCAGAATTACACTGTTTTTGGCGAGGTGGTAGAGGGCCTCAACGTGGTGGACCGCATTGCCGAAGAGGCCACATCACGCACCCCGCCCGACCGCCCGGTGCAGGACGTGCGCATCATCAAGGCGCACCTGGTGAAGCGCAAGGGTACCGGATTCCTGGGTCTCTTTTAAGGCGGATGTCTTCATGGAAGAGGGCTTCGTGTATAAATCAGCGAAATCTTTTTACAATCCCTTAATCTGTGATTAATATTGCACTTCAATCAATTGTTATGAACTATCCGGAAAATCTGCGCTACACAAAAGATCACGAATGGATTCGCATAGAAGGTGATGAAGCCACTATCGGCATTACAGACTTTGCACAACACGAGTTGGGCGATATCGTTTACGTGGAGATTGAGACCGTGGGCCAGCACCTGGAAGCTGGGAAAGTATTTGGTACCGTGGAAGCGGTGAAGACCGTGTCGGACCTCTACCTGCCGGTGAACGGTACGATCCTGGAGGTAAACCCCAACCTGAACAAAACTCCCGAGCTGGTCAATACCGATCCTTACGGTGAGGGCTGGATGGTGAAGGTGCGCGTAGACAGTGCCGCCGAAGTAGACGGGCTGATGGATACGGCCGCTTACCAGAAATTAGTTAGTTAATATACCAGGGGCTTCGGCCCCTTTCTTTTTCTGCTCACTTCCCAATAAGGAATCTGCTGGCGCTTGTATCCTGAACCTTGAATCGTGTGCTTCGCGTCCTGTTTCTTGCACCTTGTGCCTTAAAACCATATCTCTCGCTATGCCGCTCTCCAAGAATCTCCGCCTGGCCCTGGCGGTCTTTTACGTCGTTTTTATCTCGGTCCTGTTTGTCCTGCCCGGCTCGGCCTTTCCCAAGGACGACTGGCTGGCGAAGGTATGGTTCGACAAGTGGGTGCATATAGGCTTGTTTACGGGCCTGGGCCTTGCCTGGAGCTGGGCCCTGGATATTGACCAGCCTAAGTATTTACGGGTGCTTTTCTTCCTGTTTGCTTTTTATGGAATAGGGGTGGAGATCGTGCAGGACCTGTTAGTGGCCAACCGGTCTTTTGATATCGGCGACTGGATCGCGGATATGGTGGGCAGTCTTTTAGGGCTTTGGTTTTGGTGGCAGAGGTATATAAAAAAATAGACCCCTGTAGAAACAGGGGTCGCAACCAAAACTAACTGCTTATGAGAAAATTGACTGCTTTATGTGAGAAGAACTATCTTAATAACGCAAATATGTTGCCAGAAGTTTCCCATTCTTTGTTAATGCTTTCTAAAACATCCGCTCTTAAAACCTTTACTTTTCATCACTCTTCTTAAAGAACTTCGTCAACGACTGACACTGTGTATAGTAATAAAAATGGTGCCAAAAATGAAAATCCACTAACGAAAAGCGCTTTCCCGGCTTCTCTAAACGATGTAGTGTGTAGTGGTTTCTACAGCATAGTTGCAAAACGTCCCCTTATGGTGATCTCTACTGCGTTGATTGACAGAGAGATGACAATTAGAGAGACGTAATGAGTGATGAGTGATGAGGGGTGAGTGGTGAGTGGGGGCACCCAAAAAGGAAAGGCACCCTTAGGCACCTTTCCTTTTTATAGATATAATTCTCTTATCTGTCACTTCGGCCGGATCCCTTTTCCCTCCTAATTCCTAATCCCCATCCCGATAGCTATCGGGACCTAATTCCTCCCTCATCAGTCCTGCTTCACCATCTTCTCGGCGTTCTCGGCAAACTGCAGCGCATCGATCAGTTCCCGGATGTTGCCGTTGAGCACATCCTGCAGGTTGTAGAGGGTCAGGCCGATGCGGTGATCGGTCACGCGGCCCTGGGGGAAGTTGTAGGTGCGGATCTTGGCCGAGCGATCACCGCTGCTCACGAGGCTCTTGCGGTGTCGGGCGATCTCTTCTTCCTGCTTACGCACCTGTTCTTCGTACAGGCGGGTCCGCAGCATCTGCATGGCCTTCTCGCGGTTGCCCAGCTGGG
>DASWYM010000274.1:0-15089 GCA_036404975.1 Chitinophagaceae bacterium | reverse complement strand
TCAGCTTTTCATATTTGTCGGGCTTGAACTTGTCGCCGGCTCCCTCTTTATACAGCGCACTTTGAACCTCGGCCAGCTGCTGCAGGCCCTCCCCGGTAAACACTATGAAATGCCAGGGCTCTGTGTGGCCATGGTTGGGTGCCCACAACGCATTGGTCAGGATCTCCCGGATAATGGCATCGTCAACTTTCTTTCCGGGAACAAATTGCTTAGGAAACACGGAACGGCGGTGGCGGATAAGGTGGTTGATCTCTTCAATGTGGTACTGCATGGCGTAGGTATAAGGCGCAAAGGTGAAACTTATTCCGTTAAGCCCATTTGTTGATATATCATCTACCTGCACAAAGAGATAATAAGGGTGTATTTCTAACTTCTTATTCTTCACCCTTATATCCCATAAATACGGGAGGTAGTTCTGTAAAAATCCGACACGACATATTTCGTATAAAGGGTCCTTTTCCCCGTTCATCGCCTTGCAGACCCTTTCCATGTAGTTTAGCTATAGCAGGTTCTTTTTTCTTCTGTGCTTTGGGTAAAACCAACTCACATGAGACCTTTTTACCTCATTGCCGTTTTTATACTTAATGCCCTGTCGGCCTTCAGCCAGGGGCCCACGGGGAAAGCTACCATCACCATCACGAACGATGGGGGCGCGGCTCTGGAGGGCGCCACCGTGGAGCTGTTGCGCAGCAAGGACTCCGGACTGGTGAAAGCAGCCCTGACCGATAAGGCGGGCGTAGCTCTGTTTGAGGGCATCCGGAGCGGCTCTTACCTCGTAAGGGCCAGCGAAGTGAACCATGCACCCCAATACAGCAGCGCCTTCTCCGTTTCCGATGCCCTGGTAACAATATCCCCCATGAATCTGGCTGCCAAAGCCGCCACCCAGATGGCAGGCGTGACCGTGACGGCGAAGAAGCCCTTTATCCAGAAGCTGAACGACCGCCTGGTGGTGAACGTAGAGAGCTCCATCGTGGGCGCCGGCTCTTCGGCCCTCGACGTGCTGGAGCAGTCGCCCGGCATCACCGTGGACCAGAACGACGCCATCAGCCTGCGGGGCAGGGCAGGGGTGATCATCATGGTGGACGGCAAGCCCTCGCCGATGAGCGCCGCCGACCTGGCGAACTACCTGAGAGGACTGCCTGCCAGCGCCATTGAAAGCATTCACATCATCACCAACCCTTCGGCCAAATACGATGCCTCGGGCAACTCGGGCATCATCGACATCCGCATGAAAAAAGACCAGCGCCTCGGCACCAACGGAACGCTTACGGCGGGCTACGGGCAGGGCTGGTACCCAAAGGCCAACGCGGGCGGCACCTTCAACTACCGCAACCAAAAGACCAACGTTTTTGGCAACTACAACTACTCGTACCGCAAGATGATGAACCGCCTCTACATCAACCGCAACTTCTACGAGAACGGCTTGTTCACCGGCTCCGACGACAAGGAGAACAAGGCGGTCCTGCCCTTTAGCTTTCACAATGCGAGGGTGGGTGCCGACTTCTTCCCGTCGAAGAACACCATCGTGGGCTTCGTGGTGAACAGCAACTTCAACGGCATTACCCGCACTTCCAACAACATCACCACCCAGAACAACGTGCAGGGCAAGCCGGAGAGTTTCTTTAAAACCCATGCTTCCAACAACGACAACTTCAATAACATCGTGGCCAACGTGAACCTGAAGCAGAAGTTTGACTCCATGGGCAAGGAGCTCTCGGCCGATATCGACTACGGCGTGTTTAACTCTGCGTCACTGACGCGCACCCTGACCGATTACTTCGACCTGCTGGGCAACCCCAGGCAGCCCGGTGAGATCCTCGATGGCGACCAGGCCGGGGACCTGAAGCTACGCACCGCCAAGGTGGACTACGTGAACCCGCTGAAGAAGGGCTCCAAGTTCGAGGTGGGTTTTAAGACCTCATATGTGTCTTCCGATAACGATGCGAAGTTCTTTAATGTGGAAGGCGGCGTAAGCACTGTGGATACGATGAAGACCAACCGCTTCTTCTATAAAGAGTACAACAATGCCGGCTATGTAAACTACAGCCGGGAGTTTAAAAAGTTCAATGTGCAGCTGGGCCTGCGCGGCGAACACACCAATGTGAATACGCGCCAGGTGAAAGGCAATATTCCCTACCGGAATGATTACTTCGAACTGTTCCCCAGTGCGTTCTTCAACTATAAGCTGAAAGAAGATAAAACGGTAGGCCTGTCCGTTAGCCGCCGCATCGACCGCCCCGGCTACCAACAGTTGAATCCTTTTCTCTTCCAGATCGATGCCACCGTGTATGCCACCGGCGCTCCCAATCTGCTCCCGCAGATGACCATGTCGTACGAGGGCAGCTACACGGTAAAAAATATGAGCTTCACCCTTGGCTATAGCCATACTAAAGACCCGCAGAACATCGTGATCTCGCGCATCCTGGATGTGATCCCCACCTTCGAGATCAAGCCGGATGCCGATTCCAACATCACCGTGCAGATCCCTGTGAACCTGGAGTCGTCCGACTACATTGGACTGACCGCCACTACGCCCGTGCGCATCAGCAAGTGGTGGAACATGGTCAACAACCTGAACGTCTACTACAACCACTTCAATGGCAGCCTGGGTGGCGCAGTACTGGACCACGGCCGGCCCGCCATGAACATTCGCACCAACAACGCCTTCACCTTCAAGAAAGGATGGAGTGCCGAGCTGAATGCCAACTGGAACTCCCGCGGCCAGTATGGCTATATGGTGTCGGAACCAACCTGGGGCGTGGCCGTGGGCGGACAAAAGACCGTGCTGAAAGGAAAGGGCACCGTGCGGCTGAACGTGAGCGACATCTTCTGGACCAACCTGCCCAAAGCAACCATCACTTATGAGGGTCGCTACGTGGAGAACTGGCATGCCCAGCGCGAGACCCGCGTGGCCAACCTGGGCTTCACCTACCGCTTCGGAAACAGCAAGGTGCAGGCAGCGAGGAAGCGGAGCACGGGATCGGAGGAAGAAGCCCGAAGGGCTGGGAATTAGGAAGAGAGAGAGTTATAACAAGCGTTGTTCTATTCATTCATACATTTTGATAGTTTTCTCATGTGCAAGACGAAGCCCTCTTTCCAGAGGGCTTCTTTATGTATTGCAAGACAGGGTGCAAGGGGGAGGCACAGATTACAAAAGTCTCGAAGACTTTTGTAATCCCTCATTCCTACTGGGCCGCGGTGCCTATGATCTCTTTGACCTTCTCGCGGGCGGTTTGCAGGAAGTAGTCGGGCGAGGGGTGTATGCCTTCGGCCACATCATGGATCACCTGGTCGTGGTTAACGTACAACACCCGCCGCTTGAGCAGTTTGGTTTTGCTGCGCTCTTCGTTGATCACTTTTACGAGGGCGTTTTGGTGGAAGTAATACACCGTAATGGTATTGGTGTTAGCGTTGGTCTTGACGGTAAAGCGGAAAAGATGTCCCTTGTTAGCATCAGTGAGTGCCTCTTCGCAGTAATGGGTCATCACTTCCAACTGCACATCGTCGCAGTACACGTCTTTGGTCGCTTTCTTATCGGCATCGATGGCGGCCACGATGCGGTCGATAGCCTCGATGGTAAGGGAGTCCTGGGCATAACCCATGGAAAGGGTAAACGCAAGGAGCGTCATAAGCAGGATTGGTTTCATTCCTTTAAAGATAAGGGGTAAGCGGAAGGAATCAAATAGTAGAAATGCGCTATTGCAGTGCGGGTTTGTTCGCGGCGGGCGTGCGGGTCTGCAGCAGCTTCAGGTGGGGCTGTATGATGTCGACAGTATGGTGGTCCACAAAGGAGCGCAGGTGCTTATAGAAATGGCTGTAGTCGTAGTAGCCGTAGTCGCTGTAGCGGAAGGAGGCCGGTGCGGTGGTGAGCTGCTCCACGGCCTTGCGGATGCGCATGATCTGCAGGGCCTGCTTGCCTGAGATGGAGGTAGCCGCCTCGAAGTAGCGCTGCAGGGTGCGCGACGACACACCGTGGCGCGCCGCCAGTTCCTCGATGGACACACTGAACTCGTTATGCTGGTAGCTGTGTTCCAGGACGCGGGTGACAATATCAACGTGCTTCAGCGACCCGGCATGCTGCTCGATAATGCGCTCGTAGTAGTGCGAGATGATCTCCACGCGCTTTTGGAAGCTGTCAGTCTCCCGCACCTTCTCCACCACGCGGCGGTCGATGAGGTAGGCCAGCGAGAAGATGTAGTCGCGGTACTCGGCAAAGTTGATCGGCTTTTCGTACACGATGGGGGAGACCTTGAACTTGATGCCGAAGATCTTGTTGCCTTCCGAATGGTGGCAGATCATGTTGCGGTGGCGGGGCAGGAAGCCGTCGGATTTGATGTCGTAGCGCTTCTCCTCCAGCTGCATGACGAAGGGCGTGCCCAGGTTGATCAGGTAGGTGTAGCCAATGTTGGGAAACAGGGCGTCGGAGAAGCCTTCGGGGTACTGCTCCCACAGGGCGTCGAAGTCCGTCTCCCAGAAGTAGTCGATGAACTGCGCCAGCGACTTCCGCGCCTTGCGCCGGTGGTAGCGGTACTCGAAATGGTCGGTATGGAAGAATTCGACGTGCTGCACAGGGAGCAAGTTAGAAAATTAGTCCAAAGTCCATTGTCCATAGTGAATGAATTGCGGAAGAGACTGTATGACTGGTAATTTGTAACTTATCATCTGAAAAAGCGCCTGGTCATCAATATTGAAAAGGAAACATTGGGACAAATAAAAGCTTATGCTTTACGGAATGGCGTGAGTGTTTCCGGTCTTGTTGAAGAATATTTCTCGTACTTACTACGTCCGGGATCAGGAAAGAATATCATATCCCTGGTGGAAGAATTGCCTGTTCCGAAAATAGACTTAAAGGCCGACCTGAAACAGTATCACGAAAACAGTGGGCGTTAATAGGCATCCGGCACTTCAATTTCCTGAACCATATTTGCATATAGTAGGATAGGGGCCCCTATTATCAAGGCTATTGACCATGGACCATGGACTATGGACTAACCTCCCTAACTTCGCACCTTTATGGAGCCTAATCCCGCGCATAAGATCATTATCCTGACCGCTCCGTCCGGGGCCGGCAAGACCTCGATTACCCGCTTTTTATTGAACAAGCATCCCGACCGCCTGGCGTTTTCCATCTCGGCGGCCACCCGTTCCCCTCGCGGCAGCGAAAAGAACGGCGTGGATTATTACTTCCTCAGCGAGGAGGACTTCAAGCACAAGATCCAGCACGACGAGTTCCTGGAGTGGGAGATGGTGTATGAGGGCAAGTACTACGGTACGCTGAAGTCGGAAATGCAGCGCATCTGGAACGAGGGCAAAGTGCCCCTGCTCGACATCGACGTAAAGGGCGCCATCCACGTGGAGCAGCAGTTTCCCGAAGCGGTCCTGTCGCTCTTTATCGAGCCGCCCTCCATCGACGAGCTGAAGCGCCGCCTGCGCTCCCGCGGCACCGAAAGCGAGGAGGCCATCGAGGCCCGCGTGAGCAAGGCCGCCTACGAGATCTCCTTTAAGCACTCCTTCGACCATGAGATCGTCAACGACAACCTCGAAAGGGCCTGTGCCGAGGCGGAACGGGTGGTATTGGATTTTATTAACAATCCCCGCGGCGGCGGAGCCTATTAAGTAATTTTCTAATTGCTATCTTTACTTCTATGATAGCGGTCACCGTACTGGTCTGGTTCTTCGTCACGATCTTAATGATGGCCTTCTTTTCGGGCATCGAGATGGCGTTTTACAGCGTCAACCGCTTTGGCGTGGAGCTTAAAAAGAAGCAGGGGCGCCCCGGTGCCCACATGCTGTGGCGCCTGATCCAGACCCCGGAGCTCTTTATCTCCACCATGGTCATCGGCTTCACCATCTCGCTGGTGTGCTTTGTGCTCCTTTTCAGCGCCATCACCTTTCCCATGTGGCAGTTTGTGGGCCTGCGTTCCGATACCGCCCGCCTAATCCTGGACATTGTGCTGGCCACCTTTGTCATCCTCATCTTTGCCGAGTTTATTCCCAAAGCCATCTTCCGGGCCCACTCCAACCTGATCCTGTCGCGCCTGGTATGGGTTGTCAATATCTTTCACCAACTGCTGCAGCCCCTGGCCTCCGGCCTGATCGGGATGAGTAACTGGGTGCTCAAGTACATCTTCAACGTACGGGTGGACGAGAACCGCGACGCCTTTGTGCGGAGCGACCTCGATACCCTGTTTCAGCAAAGCGACGACGAGGACTTCGAGGCCCAGGACATGAATACCGACCTGTTCGAAAACGCCCTGGAGCTGCCGAAGATCAAGATCCGCCAGTGCCTCGTGCCCCGTAAGGAGATCATCGCGGTGGGCACCAACTGCACCATCGAGGAGGCGCGCCAGAAGTTTATCGATACCAAGCTTTCAAAGCTTATTGTTTACGAGGCCAACATCGACCATATCGTGGGCTATATCCACCAGCTCGACCTTTTTAAGGGCCCCGACAGCGTGCAGGCCATCCTCCACCCCATTCCCGCGGTGCCCGAGACGATGAGCGCCACCGACCTGATCAACAAGTTCACCAAAGAGCGTAAGAGCATCGCCTGGGTGGTGGACGAGTTCGGCGGAACGGCCGGCATCGTGACCATGGAAGACGTGCTGGAAGAGATCTTCGGCGAGATCCACGACGAGTACGACCAGGAGGAGTTCGTCGAAAAGCGCATCTCCGAGAACGAATACATCTTCTCGGGCCGACTGGAACTGGACTACCTGGCCGAGAAATACGAGCTGGAGTTCCCCGGTGATGAGTCGGAAACCCTGTCCGGTTATATTATCAACCACCACGAGACGATCCCCCGGCAGAAAGAACGCATCATAGTAGACGATTATGAATTCGATATCATCAGCGTGAGCGATACGCGCATCGAGATGGTCAAGCTGAAGATTTTAAAGTAACTTACCCACCAGGCAGCGAACGGTGGGAAAGGAGCCCGGCTCCCAACTCCCGGCTCCTGACTCCCGACTCCCGACTGAAAACTATCCATCCCTGAAAAAGACTGTTCATCCTTAATTGCCACGGACCAAGAGTTTCCCGTATTAACATTGTAGACAATCAAAAACCGTATATGAACAAAAAGCCCCTGTTGTTATTGGCGTGCGTATGCACCATGGCGACCGGTTTTGCACAAAAGAAAGCTGTTGCACCACCAACGCCGGCTCACCTAACGGCTGATACTGCCAAGCCGAAGAAGCCTGCCAATCCTCTTGCCGACAAGACAAAAAGCAGTAAAAAGACCGATGGCCTCTTTGCCGTCTACCAGGACACGGCCACCGGCTCCATGCAGCTGTACGTGAAGAAGGACCAGCTGGGTAAGGAGTACATCTACCAGAGCTTCTCTATCAACGGCCCTACGCAGCTGTTCCTGCACCAGAGCATGCACCGCGCCACCTTTGCCTTCCGCGTACAAAAGGCCTTCGACAAGCTTGAGTTCAGCCGCGTAAACACCAACTTCTATTATGACCCGGCCAACCCGGTAAGCAAGACGAAGAACGTCGACAAGCCGGAAGCCGTCTTTATGGTGGAAAAGGTAGTAGCCGAAGACTCGGCCGGTTACCTCATCGCCGCCGATGGCCTGTTCCTGAGCGAGAAGCTCGACCCCGTCAAGCCCGTCATGCCTCCTGGTATGTCCATGATGCCCATGTTCAACCTGGGTATGCTGAACCCTGCCAAGTCGAAGTACGCAGCGGTTCGCTCCTTCCCCAACAATACCGATATCGTGGTGGACCTCGCCTACGATAATCCCTCGGCCTTTGTGCCGGGCGGCAACGACATCACCGATGCCCGCTACGTGCGTGTGCGCATGCAGCACTCGCTGATCGAGATGCCCCAGAACGACTTTACGCCCCGCCGCGATGACCCCCGCGTAGGCTTCTTTGGCCAGCAGGTGACCGACCAGACCTCCACCCGGGTGACGCCCTACCGCGATATGATCAACCGCTGGAGCCTGGTGAAAAAGGACCCCTCCGCCGCCCTCAGCGAGCCGATAGAGCCCATCGTGTTCTGGATCGAGAATACCACCCCGCACGAGTACCGCAATACCATCATGGAGGCCGGCCTGAAATGGAATGCCGCCTTCGAGAAGGCCGGCTTCAAAAATGCCGTGCAGATGAAGATCATGCCCGACGACGCCGACTGGGACCCCGCCGACATCCGCTACAACGTGATCCGCTGGGTGTCGTCCGCCAACCCTCCCTACGGAGCGATTGGGCCCTCGTTTGTCAACCCCAAGACCGGCCAGATCCTCGGTGCCGATATCACCGTGGAATGGATGTCGGGCAGCAATACCCCCATGTATGATGAGCTGATCGGCAACAAGGTAGCCCCGGCCGAAGGCCTGCACTTCCCCGGCATGCAGATGAACCATTATGCCACCTGTGCCCTCGCTTCCGAGCTGAAGGCCCAGTTCACTACCGGCCAGACGGCCCTGGATGCTGCCGGCGCGGCTCCTGAAGAGATTTCCGAGATGCATAAGCAGTTCCTCACCTACCTGATCATGCACGAGATGGGACACACCCTGGGCCTGAACCACAACATGAAGGCCAGCCAGATGTGGTCGCCCAAAGAGATTAACAACAAAGAACTGACCCGCAAGTACGGTTTGATCGGCTCGGTAATGGATTACCCCGCCATCAACCTGTCGGCCGACCGCAGCAAGCAGGGCGACTACTATACCACCCTGGCCGGTCCTTACGACCTGTGGGCTATAGAATATGGCTACACGCCTTTCCAGGCCGGTAAGGAAGAAGAAGGCCTGAAGGCCATCCTGGCCCGCAGCACCGATCCGAAGCTCACCTTCGGAAACGACGGCGACGACATGCGCGCCCCCGGGAAGGCCATGGATCCGCGCGTCAACGTAAACGACCTCACTTCCGACGCCATCGGCTATGCCGAGGAGCGCTTCCAACTGGTGAACAGCCTGATGGGCAAGCTGGTGAAGAAGTACACCAAGGAAGGCCAGTCCTACGCCGAGCTGCGGGCCCGCTACGGCACCCTGCTGGGCCAGCGGATGAGCCAGATCAGCGCGGTGAGCCGCTACGTAGGGGGTATCTATGTAGACCGTTCCTTCCCTGAGCAGAAGTCGGCCAATAAGCCCTTTACGCCCGTGCCCCTGGCTACGCAGAAGCGCGCCATGCAGGTGCTGAACAAGTACGTCTTTGCACCCAACGCCTTTGCCGGCGATGCCGCAGTATACGCCTACCTGCAGCCCCAGCGCCGTGGCTTCAACCAGGCGTCCACCGGCGACGACTACAAGGTGACCGGCACCCTGCTGCAAACCCAGACCTTCGGTGCCCTGATGCACATCCTGCATCCTGCCACCCTGCAGCGGATCACCAACAGCCGCCTCTACGGCAATGAGTACAGCGTGGCCGACGTGCTGAACGACCTGAACAGCGGCATCTTTGCTGTCGACCTGAAGACCAATGTGAACGTGCACCGCCAGTACCTGCAGAGCGCTTATGTGAAGGCCCTGCTGAACATGCTGGACGAGAAGTCTACCTACGACGATGTGTCCAGGGCCGCTGCCCTCAACGCCGTGCGCAAGATCAAGACCCAGCTGGGTACCGCCGTCTCCACCAACGAGGAGAGCCGCGCCCACCGCGCTGCCCTGGTGTTCCAGATCAACAAGGCGCTGGAAGTGAAATAATGAGTAATGAGTGATGAGTGATGAGTGATGAGTGGTGAGTGGTGAGTGATAAGACGTCAAACGTGAAAAGTGAGACGTCAGACGTCAGAAAGAAACACCTGGAAGCCTCTGTAGCAATACAGGGGCTTTTTTTGTCCGGCTGTTCCTTTAACTTGTAAACCCCCGTAAACCCGTAAACTCTTATGCCTTGAATCTTTAACTCAAAACTCTAAACCCTAAACTCTAAACTCCCATTATCTTTGCCGCTCATCAACGACCATGGCTTTATTAAAGAGAAATAGCGCGGGCGAAAAGGCCGAGATGTCCTTTGTAGACCACCTGGAAGTGTTGCGGGGCCACCTGTTCCGCAGTGTGATTGCGATCGTGGTGGGCGGCATCGTGGTCGCCGTGTACAACGACTTCTTTGTCAAAAAGGTCCTGATGGGCCCTACCCATTCCGAATTCCCCACGTATGCCGCGATGTGTAAAGTAGGGCGCTACCTCAACCTGGGCGACGCGCTCTGCATGAAAGACATGGTAGTAAAGATGCAGAACACCGCGGTGAGCGGGCAGTTCAGCATGTGGTTCACGGTGGTGCTCATCGGGGGCGTTATCATCGCCTTCCCCTACATCTTCTTCGAGTTCTGGCGCTTTATCCGCCCCGCCCTTACCCAAAAAGAGTTGGGTAAGACCCGTGGGGTGATCTTCTGGGTGTCGCTGTTGTTCTTTACGGGCGTGGCCTTCGGCTATTTTGTCATCGCGCCCTATACGGTGAACTTCTTTGCCAACTTCCAGCTGGATGAAAATATCCAGAACATCTGGACCATTACCTCCTATATTGATACGCTGATCCCCCTCATCCTGGGTACGGGCCTGGCCTTCCAGCTGCCGCTGGTGATGCTGTTCCTCTCCCGCATCGGGATTGTGACGCCCGAATACCTGCGGGCCGGCCGCAAATACGCCATCATTATCATCATGGTGGTGGCCGGTGTCATCACCCCACCCGACGTCATCTCGCAGATTATCGTTTCCATCCCCCTGTTGCTGCTCTACGAAGTGAGCATCCTGCTCAGCGCCCGCACCGTCAAGGAGCAGGAAAAGCAGGACGCCCTGGAGTGGAGCTAGGACGTGAGACGTGAGTGGGGAGTCCATAGACCATAGTCCATGGTCCATAGTAAATTCATTACGTCAATAGGGTCATTAGGTCATTGAGTCATTAGCCTTCATTCAGACCCAAGCCTCTTTTTATACCCTGCATCCCGCCTAATCCCCAGTCCCTGATCCCTAATAACTCCTTACCAGAAGGGAGGATATTGCCACCATATGGCGACCATATTGCCACGATATAGCCACCATATGGCGACCCTTTAAAGAGTCGCCATATCGTCGCTTTATGGTGGTGTTATGTTCCGGGTATTGTCTGGATATCCCATCTTCGGATGGACAGAAAGGATAAAGCAAAGCCCCGGCATCAGGTATGCCGGGGCTTTGCTATTTTATGGAATGGGGCTCTGTAAACGGCCTTACTCACCACTGATCACTCATTACTTACCCGTGCCCGGATAGATCCTTGCGGCCCAGCCTCCTCCGGGTGCCATTTTAACGGTGAGCTTGTCGCCTTTTCGCACTTTTTTCACCTCTTTTTTGTAATCGGTTGCATCCCTGTCGGCATTGATGCCGTCGGAGAAGATCTCGGCCTCGTAGGAACCTTCGGGAAGGAAAGAGAAATCGACGGTGAGCTCGCGGGCGGTCCAGTTGGTGAGGGCGCCCACGTGCCACACGTCGTCCTTGCGGCGGGCGATAGCGGCGTATTCACCCACCTGCCCGTCGAGGGCTACGGTCTCGTCAAACACGGTAGGCACTTTGGCGATAAAGGCCGTGCTCTCCGGCTCCTTCATATAGGCGGTGGGATTGTCGGCCATCATCTGCAGGGGCGATTCGAAGAGGGTGTACATGGCCAGCTGGTGGGCGCGGGTGCCCTGGCTCATGGGCGAGGAGTGCACGGCGCGGAAGGCCGCCTTCGAGGCATTACGCATGGCGCCGGGGGTATAGTCCATGGGCCCGGCCACCATGCGGATAAAGGGGATGGAGGCGTCGTAGCGCGGCACGTCGTCCGAGGGCGCCCACTTGGCGTTTTCCAGGCCCTTGACCCCTTCGAAGTTGACCACGTTGGGCCAGGTGCGCTGCAGTCCTGCCGGCTTGAACATACCGTGCAGGTCGATAATGAGCTTATGGTCGGCGGCCTTCCTGGCTATTTCATACGTGGAGGCTACCATTTGCTGGTCGTCGCGGTCGAGGAAGTCGATCTTAAAGCCCTTGATACCCATTTTAGCATACTGCCCGAACACTTCGTCGAGGCGGCCGTCGAGGGCATACCAGGTGGCCCAAAGTACCAGGTCCACGTTCTTTTCCCGCCCGTAGCGCACCAGCCCGGGCAGGTCCACAGCGGGGTTCAGCCTGGTGATGTCGGTGCTGTTGCTCCAGCCTTCGTCGAGCACCACGTATTCAATGCCGTTGGCGGCGGCAAAGTCGATATAGAACTTATAAGTAGCGGTATTGATGCCGGCGCGGAAGTCCACGCCCGAGATGTTCCAGTCGTTCCACCAGTCCCAGGCCACTTTGCCGGGGCGGATCCAGGAAAGGTCTTTCAGCGGGGTAGGGGTGGCCAGCTTATACACCATATCGTTATTGAGCAGTTCCTTGTCCTGGCTGCTGATGACGATAGCGCGCCAGGGAAGGGCCGAGCCGCCTTTTACTTTGGCAATGTATCCGGCGCGCCTGCTCACCACCGAATTCATGTTGTTGTAACCTCCTGCTTTCAGTTCCAGGGGATAACGCGCAAAAGTGGCCTGCAGGCTGCCGGCTTTCGATGCGGGGTTGCGCAGGTAGAGGCCGGGGTAGTCGGAAAGGTCGCTTTCGGTCACTACCGCTTTTTTGCCGCCTTCCAGCTCCACCAGCACCGGCAGGAAGGCTATGGCGTCCTTGGGCATGGCGCTGATAGGCCCTTCGCTGTACAGGGCCTCGAAGGAGGAGTGGAAGGGATCGTCCTTCACCCGCGGGTCGTTCACGTAGGGTAGGAAGGCGGTGTAGTCCTTAGTGAAGTTGAACACTGCTTCCTCGGCCGTAATGACCGCCTCTTTTTTGTCGGGCAGCACAAAGCGGTAGGCCACACCGTCGTTGTAGGCGCGGAACAGGATCGAGTAGCCGCCTTTAAAGGTCAGTGCCAGTTGGTGGTAGTGGTCCGATATGGATGCCTTTTTATAGACAGGCGAGGGGATCGTTGTATTGCCTGATGTTTTTTTGCTGCTGGCTACCGAGGCTTTTTTACCCAATACTTCACCGCTTTGAAGCGTGAGCGAGAGGGGAGAAGGTGCCAATACGGTAGTGGCGCCATGCTTCACCGACCACTGCACGGCCGGTCCGGTTTCGACCGTTATAGTAACAGCCCCGTCGGGCGAAGTCAGTGTAAACGACGGGGTCTTCTGGGCACTGCTTACCAGCACGGCACTCAAGCAAAGCGCTGTGCTCACAATCTTTGATATCATCGGGTATGTATTTATGCTTATAAACAACTAAACATTTTCTTCCCTCTTCCCGCACCTATGCACCAGGTAGGAACTACCTGTTATTATCAACCGAAACTATTATCACCTGGAACTTTGAACGTTCACTGCCTAATCCCCATTCCGCTAGCATCAGGACCTAATTCCTAATCCCTAATCCCTAGTCCCTTTTCCCCAGTCCCTCCCTCTACACAAACGTCCTTATTCCCGTCGAGTTATACGCCTGCCGGAATTCCTTCGGCGTGCAGTCCTTCTTCTTCTTAAAGATGCGGTTGAAATTCGACATGTTGTTGAAGCCGCACTTGTAGGCTACTTCGGTAATGCTGTGGGTGGTGTCGATAAGCATGCGCGAGGCGTGGCCGAGGCGGATCTCGTTGAGGGTATCGACGAAGGTCTTGCCGGTGCGCAGCTTAAAGAAGCGGCTGAAGGCCACTTCCGACATGGCGGCGATCCTGGCGGCTTCGCTCAGGGTAACGTTCTTATCGAAGTTTTTGTTCAGGTAGGCCATGATGCTCTGCACCCGGCGGCTGTTGTAGGACAGCGACTCGGCATTGGTGAACGAAGAGTCCGACAGGGAGCGCATGCCGCGCGAGGTGGACAGGTCGTGCAGGATGGAAAGCAGCTCGAGCACCGAGTCGAAGCCGTGTTTTTGCGGCAGGGTAATAAAACGGGGGGTGATGGCCTGAATCGTTTCAGGCGAGAACAGGATGCCGCGCAGCGAGCGCTCGAACATGGAGCGGATATAGCTCATCTGGTTGCGCTGCAGGAACTTCTCGTCGAAGAGGTCGCGGTGAAACTGGATGGTGATCTCGTGGATCTCCTCGCTGCGGCAGCGGTGGGTGAACCATCCGTGTTGCAGGTTGGGACCCACCAGCACCAGCTCCAGGTCGTCGATCTCCTCGATATGATCGCCGATCACGCGCTTGGCGCCTTTGGCATGGTGAATAAAATTGAGCTCGAATTCTTCGTGGTAGTGCAGCGGGAAATCAAACGCCGATTTTACGCGGGAAAACAGGGTAAAGCAATCGTTTTGGGTGAGCGGGGTGATCTCACGGAGCAGCTTATCTTTCATTATCTAACCAGGTGTTTGGTATAGAACGGTACTGGAAATGTAGAAAAAATATATGAGATCCTGTAAATATAGTACCACCGGGTTTTTTGTAGCCCATCGGTTGTAACTCCTTTATTTTCAAGTATTTCATTGGGTTATGAAAAAACATGATTTAAATCTCCCATAAAAAATACAGGGTTTGGATAAAATAGTATCATGAAATCGGTTTAAATACGAATACTTTTATGTTAAATCTTTTTGCTGTATGAGAAAATACCTCCTCTCGGGAGTGCTTCCAGTATTCCTCAGTATGTTTTTCTTCCTCTCTTCACTCGCCCAGGAAAGGGTTCTTACCGGAACAGTACGCGACGACAAGCAGGCCCCGCTGGCCGGCGCCACTGTGAGTGTGAAGGAGACGAAGGCCATGACGACCACCGATGCGAACGGGCAGTTCAGCATCCGGGTAGGCGCCAATGGCAAAACCCTTGTGATTTCCTATGTGGGCATGGAGGCTCGCGAAGTGGCCATTGGCAGTAGCAACACGGTCAATGCGTCGCTGGTGCCTACCGGTACTACTATGACCGATGTGGTTGTGGTGGGTTACGGCAGGGCCCGAAGAGCCAACCTGACCACGGCCCAGGTTTCCGTGGGTGCCAAGGAAATCGAAAAGACCGTCAATACCACATTGGAGCAAGCCCTACAGGGCCGCGCTGCCGGTGTGTACATTACCCAGAACTCCGGTCAGCCCGGTGGGGGCATCTCGGTGAACATCCGCGGGGTGAGCTCCGTGAATGGTAATACCGAGCCACTCTATGTCATTGACGGGGTGCAGATCATGGGGGGC
>DASWYM010000273.1:0-6685 GCA_036404975.1 Chitinophagaceae bacterium | reverse complement strand
GGAGCTTGTCTCCCGATTGCTCGGCGAACTTTAGGGAGGAGAGGTGATTTTGCAGCGCCTTTTCGTAATCCCCCTGGTTGTGGTATACCACGCCTATATTGCTCAGGATATTGGAAATGCCCACAAAGTCGCTGATCGATTTAAAGATCTCTATGGATTGGGTCCAGTAGCTGATCGCTTCTGTATACTTGCTTTGGGTATAATAAACGATCCCCTTGTTTTTCAGGGCTAAGGCAGCTCCTTTTGGAAAATGAATTTCATCGGAGATCCTTTTGGCCACCGTGCTGTAGGCAATAGCCTGTTCCGGATCGTTTCCGATGAGCTGCTTACTTTTTTCCAGTAAGTAGTTGACCGTGGTGGTATCTGACAACCTGTTCTCATTCGCTACACTGGGTAGCGAATAGGCCAGTGTCAGGACAGCCAGGATTATTTTCCCTTTCATGCGCGAATATTTAAGGTTAATCCTTCTTCATAGAACGGACCTGGTAGAGGGTTTTGGTCTATTTGTTTTTCACTACTGACAGGGTTTTATACCTGTTACCTATAGTGACCCTGATAAAATAGGCTCCCTGGGCCAGCGGCGAGATGTCGAGCTCGATGCTACTAGCCGATAGCCTGCGTGCCTCTCTTAAGGAGTACCTCCTGCCTGTGGCATCATATACGTGAATATCGCGGTCGCTGATCGGCACCGTATGGGCATCTATCACCACCCTATTGGTAGATGGGTTGGGATAAAGGATCGGCGCGGCCGTGGTTTCCCTTGTTTCCTGGAGGCCATCCCGGGTGCGCGCACTAGTGGTCAGGACGTTGTTGGCGTCGCACCGGTTGGAGGTATTACTGGCCTCGCTGCCCACCGATGATTTCTGGTTGACATCGTAGGAAACTACGGTCCAAACCAGTTTTGTGCCGTCGAAGCGTACTTCGAAACGATGGGTGCCCGGCTCAAATTCTTCAGGCTGGTATGTGGGGTCATACAATCCAGTAGCGCTGGTAAAGAAGTTTTCAGTGCCGGTTTTGCTGATAAACACCGTAGTGGCGTTATCATTAGTATACCCAAAATAGGCTATATACGGCTTGTCTGATCCATCCGGCTTGTAATCAACACACTCCAGGAAGGGTTTGATTTTCTTGGCACCCTTGCCTTTCGGATTGACATAAAGCTTTCCATCTACATAAACCGGGCTGTAACTGGTGGGTTGTACCAGCGGCAGGTTTTTAGGTCTTATGGTGTATACTCCTGCAGGAATATTGGAGCCCAGGGCTATTATTTTCCCATTGATGTCTATTATGTCATAGGCCGGCTGTCCTGAGAGGAACCTGTCGGGACCATTGTCGTATTGCCAGCCACTGATCACGGAGGACAGTACGGGCTGCGTTCCATAATAAACGGCCACGTTATTGGCCTTCACCTGGAGTGGCGCCGGTAGGATTTTAAGCTTTCCGAGTTGGTAACTAATCCTGAAGTTCTTATTCAATAGGGTACCCGGCACAATCCTGTGATTGTCGCCTGCCGCATAGCTGGTGATCATATTGATCGGCTGGAATGGATCATAGGCAGTACTATAGACATACACATCACTGGAGTCGATCACTATAACTGTTTTGTCGTTGCTGGTTTTGCTTACCTCTCCGTTGTTGACCTGCAACGCCGGGTTCACCTGCAAGGCAGGATTAAGCAGGGGCGATAAATTCACTACCGCACTACCACTGGCCAGAGCCAGGGGATCTACCACGGTTTTCGAGTAGATGTTATTGACCTGCAAGGCCGGGTTGACCTGTAGGGCCGGGTTGACCTGCAAAGCCGGGTTGAATAATGCGAGAGTAGCGTTGATTAAGGTTGATGAAGCGGCATTGGCATTGAAGTCTAAGATGCATTGCGGGGATAGGTCGACAATGGTAGTGACATCGGCGGTTCCATTGACTTGCAGGGCCGGGTTGACCAATTGCCTGGATGACTGCAGCGCATTAGGCGTGATCATAAAGCTCAGGTTCAACAGGTCGGCATCGGACAGTGGCGTGTTCACCTGCAGGGCCGGGTTGACTACCAGCAATGCGTTGTCTGCGGCTTTGTCCTGGTGAATGGCTTGCAGGGTATTCAACATGGTTGTGGCATCCGCTACTACTGACCGGTCAAACAGGTAGTTGAACTGAATATGGGTGAGGTTTTGACCATATACTATACTGGTATCGCGGGGCGCTATTACCAGTGGCAGCGTATCTACCGTCAGGAAGCCTGACCTGAACGAATAGTCATTAAAGTCCAGGTAGGCCAGGTCGTCGGGATCATTGCTGTTGAAGGGAGGAACATGGGATACCTTGTACGATCCCACATCACTTAAAGCCGTAGCCGCTGTCAGGTACTGCAGCGACCCCAGTCCCAGGCTTTGCAACACGGTTGGGTCGGTGACCGTGGCACCATTCACTGTTACCGTGGAGGTAAACTGCGGCAGGGCTTCGCCGTACATCTTTGTTTTGTTATCTACCGTTACGATCACGTTTTTCTTCACCACATCGAAGAAGCTCCGACTGTTCGAGATGCCTCCATCGAGTTCACTGGCCGAAATAGAGTTGGTTTGTACCTGTATGGAGGGGTTGCCGGCGAAAGGTTCTATAGTAGCAGTCAGCATCGAGTCGTTCACATAAGTGGTTTCCAGGGGGGTGCCACGGAACAGGATAACCGATTGGGCGCCTGTGCTTTCGTCGCTGACGAAGTAGTTGCCTTTAACCGTCAAAGTGAACTGGTCTTCGCCAGGAGTATAACCTTCCGGTACAATAAGCGTATCGACATAGGGTACCGGGGTGGCAAAGGTCTTCATGGATTCATAAGGCTGGATGAACCCGTAGCCGGTACCCCGATCGTATTTGTTTGAGGGATCTCCGATCTCGCCCATATCAAGAGAGCGGGCCTTCATTAATTCCCTGATCAGAGAGGTGGTCACAGCGGGAAGCTCTTCGAACTTCTTGAGGCCTTGTACCAGTAATGCGGCGGCAGCTGCTGCGTGCGGGGCTGCGGCCGAGGTGCCATAGAAGTTGGGGATTCCGTCGTTTTCTAAATCCGGAACACCAAACACTACGGAAGTATTCCCACCGTTCGCGGCCACAAAGTCGGGCTTTTGGGTGGGGTTCCCGTTATGCGTTGTGCCACCCCAGGAGGAGAAGGACGCCAGGGAAAGCGGATTATTGAAAGGCGGGGTGTTTGTGTACAAAGTCGCACCAATGGTAAACGCTTCCGGAGTGTTGGCGTGGGCAATGATCGTGGAGTTGCCCTGCTGGTACTGGTTGATGGTCAGGTTGCCGCGGAACACTACGTATTTAAAGCGTGGGTTGTGCGGCCCCGAGGCCTTAACAATCAGTATGTTTGTTTGGGTCCGTGCACGAACCGTAATGGGTAAGAATTCAAACGGATCGGTATTGGTATTCCTTCGGTTGAATCCATACAGCTGAATGCGGCCGGTGGCGTCGGGCGTGGTATTGTTGACCAGGTAAATGTCCAGGTCATTAGCCGCACCGGTACCATCGGTTCTCAGGGAGTAAAAGGCATCTTCCCACTGCAGCACAATAGTATAGCTACCTGAGTCCAGGGTGACAGGCTGGTAAATCGATCCGCCAAAGTCGTGGGCTACACCTCCCAGGGATTGGAATTGCGAGGGCGTGCCCGTCGTGGCCGGTACAAAAGGAGCTTCATGCGATTTGCGCCCAAAGTTGCCGGCTGATGTAAAGTAGAGCGCACCACCGGCCACCACTTCTTTTACTGCCTGGGACAGCTGGCCTTCTGCAAAGAACGGCTCGGTAACTACGGTAATGTCATCTACTAGTATATCAGCGCCAAACTTGGCCGGATTGCGCAGGTCTCTTATGCCCTGGGCCATGTCGCCGGCTGTGGTAAAGCCTGTCCGGAAGGCAACTTTGGCTTTGGGAGCGATGTCGTAAATGATTTGTGCCATCGCGCGTCCCTCATCGGGACACACACCAAACTGGTATTCCTTAAGGATGGTTACATCGGCCGGCAGGTCTTCGTTATCGATATCCCTTTCAAAAGGCGTAGGTTGACCGGGCGATATAGCCGGCTGTGAAGCCATGCCGTCCGATAGGACGCCCACTTTCACGCCTTCGCCATCAAGACCGTAAGCATTACGGACAAAGTTGGTGCTCATGGCGCTGTCGCCACCGGTATTGGCAATTCCTCCGTTGCTTACTGCCGGGAACAGGGGGCGGGCATAATCTATAAGGTTCGTCAGTGCATTCAGTTTAAGAAGATTGGTAATAGGGAAAGATCCTGTAATAATCAGGGGATTGGTGCCGTTAGTGATATCCGGGTCAATAATGAGCCCATACTCGCTGGTTTGAAGCAGGGATTTCAGAGTAGGATATTGGGTTGCGCTAAGCGCTACAACATCTATCATGACGCGGTTGGTACTGTAGTCGAGGTAAAATACCGTTTTGGCATTGTCCTCAACATTGCCATAGTTCGTGGCCAGCGAATACAGCTCCGAGCCTATGAGCTCGTTCACTTTTCCTTCGGTGGTAGGTGGGTAGTACGGCAGCTTTTCATTATATGCCATGTGTTCTATCGTGATGGCGCTGCTGATCACTACCTGGCTGCCGCTCCATAAAGCCCCAATGGCCTTTGACGTGCTGGATCCGGCCCCGATACTAATGGCAGCATAAGGGGCGTAGATGGTGCCCTGCCATGCAGTTACAGCGCCATCGGTGGAACCGTTTGAAATAACCCAGGCATAGGGGCTGTTCGAAGAAGTCCCTCTTCCGTGGGTCTCCGCATAGATCTGTGCAGGGCTGCCGCCTATGAGTTCCACTGCCGACTTGCCGATCACGGCATTTCCTGAGATGTATAGTTTGAAGTATCCGGCGTTGTCTTTGGTAAAGTCAAACACAAACTTGTTGACGGAGCCCGTATTGTTGATCGAGTTGATAAAATACTCACCCGGGCCATCAAAGATGAGCGTCTTCCCCCCGTTGAGCGTAATGTTCCGGTATGATCCGGGTGTTATCTTGTCGGAGCTGGTAATATCGGTACTCCCCGCACTGAATTCTTTGGGAATGGGTAACCCGGGTAGTGCAGGGGTTGTTGGCGTACTATAGATTAAGCGGTTGCCCAGCCTGGGCCCTGTATACGTAGCGTCACTTGGAATCGTTAAGGTCGCAGGACTGACGATCCTGCTGGTACCTACGTTAACGCTTCCATTTACATGGAGGTCTTTCTTCAGTTGACCATTATTGGCAACCAGTAGAGCTGTGGTGATCTTGGCCCTGTTGGCTACCGTAACAAAGCCGCCTATAATGTTTTCGTTGCCAAGGTCTATAATGCCGCCGGAATGTATGTTCCCGTTGATGGTAACGCCGCTGCCGGTTTTTATAAGACTATGGGTGACAATGGCGCCGGAATTAATCACTGCACTGGCAGATATATTTACTCCGCACCCGGGTGTTGGTGGTACAGTCATACCGGTGGGACAAGTGCTGCTGCCACCATATATGACAACATCTTTCAATGCTAACTGAGCTTCAGCGGTAGAAGTAAGAACGAAACCTGCCAGTAACAACACTATGCTGCACAGGTTGGCGGTTTTAAAGCAGGAAAGCAGTCTCATATACAATTTACAGTTCAGTCGTTAGCTATTCAGACGGCTACAGTTCCGGTGGCACAAATGATGGTGGTGGCTTGCGGACATTTACAAAACTTCCTCGTGCCGCAGGTCGACACAGGATCGCAGGTACTTAACTAATAACAGGAAATCGGGGGTAAGGTTCAAAAGGGTTAGACTGCACATCTAAACAGGGGAAGGACCAAGGCGGTTGTAAAATTAGCGTATTTAATAATTATAAAAAATATTATATAGTGCTCTTTTCACCCGGTCGCCTCCGTTAAATAACCTTTTCCCAATCCATATAGTTTTTGTAAATTGAGAGTGCCGCTATCCTGTTCAGGTGCCCGGCAACTCTTCCATTCTTCCGTTTCTGCCCTTTGATCACTCCGCGCGGTGCCTTATTAAGACAAGTGTTCATTTTTGCTATAGTATACCTGTTTATGAAAGAGCGTCTTGTCAGCCTGCTGAATATAAAGATGTCCGAGTCGAGGTATGTACTGGACCTGGTTGCCGTACAGCTTTTTATCGGTCTGGCCAACGCCCTTATCAATATAGTGGCCACCACCTTATTTATCTACACCTTTAAGATTACCAACCTGCCCTACGCCTTCCTGGTAGTGGCCGTGCTATTGCTGGGCATCAACATGGTGTACGAAAAGCTGGAGCACAAGCTCTCGCCCCATCACCTGCTGAAGCTTATCCTGTTCGCTTCCATTGGTATATTAGTATTACTGTGGACCGGCATTGCCGTTGCCAACAAATACGTTTTTATTTACGCCTTGCTGGTCTGGAGCACCTTGTTTTATATGGTTACCGGCTACGCCTACTGGGGACTGGTATCGCTACTGTTTAACCTGAGGGAAAGCAAGCGCGTATTTTCGGTGGTAGGTGCCGGTGATATACCCGCCAAGCTTATTGGTTACCTGGCAGCTCCTCTCCTTATCCCCTTTATCGGGCTGAACAACCTGTTGCTGTTTTCCGTTGCAGCCTTGGTGGCCGGGTTGGTGTTGCTGAATCGCCTGACTCTCAAGCCCGGCTGGCAGGCTATCCTGCGCAAGGCCAACGTTGAGCGGCATCAC